>NZ_JACJQU010000016.1 GCF_014696825.1 Anabaena sphaerica FACHB-251
AGCCAACATCAGAAAAGATACATTACACAAAATCACGACTTATATTAGCAAAAACCACGCGGTTATAGGGATAGAGGATTTGAATGTATCCGGGATGTTAGGTAATGGGAAATTATCAAAAGCTATAGCCGCTATGGGCTTTTATGAATTTAGGAGGCAGCTAGAATATAAAACACAACTATATGGCAGTAAGTTAGTAATTGTGGATAGATTTTATCCCAGTAGTAAGACTTGCTCAAGTTGTGGAGAGAAGAAATCATCTCTGTCATTATCTCAAAGAGTGTTTAAATGTGTTCGCGCAGCGTGGCGTAAGCCATTAGCTGTGGTTTTGAGTGTGACAGAGATTTAAACGCTGCGATTAATTTAAAAAAAGAAGCGGTCAGATTGATCGTGTTAGCCTGTGGACTAGATAGTGCCGACACTTCTAGGATGAAGCAGGAAGAAAAAGCTGGCTCTTGTTAGCATTAGTTAGCTTTTTTGGATCGGCAGAATAAATATCACTATTCCTTGTTCCCTGTTCCCCATTTTCGGTTCCCTTTCCTCACGGATAAATTCTTAACTCCAATAGACTTATACCACCTCTACTTTGAAACCCATAGTTTTTTCTTAATCGGGTTTTGTTCCTAAATCCTACACTCTTCCCTGTTCCCTGTTCCCTGTTCCCTTTTGACAAACTCCAGTTCTCAACTTGGACGAGGTTTATATATAGCTTTAGCAATAGTTTATCTATTGCGATACTATTTTTAATAATGTAAATCACATAACATACACTGATTATGGAGCCAGACTCTTTACCAACTGAGGTAATTTTGACAAATCCGCGTCAGTCTCTTGGTAGATTACAACTTGATTGGACACCCCAACCGGGAAACTATCTTGATTTTGAAGGCAAAACCTATGCAGTATTAGAGCGCCGTCATAGGTATCAATTGAAAGCAGGACGCTACCGCTTACATAATATTGCTATTTATGTTCAAAAAGCTAAACGACCATCAGAAAAAACTTTAGTAGCTGGACGTTGGGTAATTGGTGATGCTAGTTGTGACTACAATGCTAATTCAGAAATCATTCGCTGTGCAGTTAACCCAGAAGGACCTTGTAATTCTTGCCGTTTTTATGAAAATTCAGGGAACAGGGAACAGGGAACAGGGAACAGGGGGAGAATAACAAATGACTAATGACCAATTACCTCTCCTACTGTTAAATGAGTACCATTAACAAAATCCCATCCTGACTGGGGACGTTTACCAGTTAGCTGAACTTCTCTCAACCACAAAAAACCTTCCCCAGTTTGTACAATTGCTCCTATTCCCTTGGCAATGCTTACTACTTCTCCAGGTTGGGCAGATACAGTTGACAAATCAGGTATTTTGTGTATTTTATCTTGTAATTGTTCCGGTAATTCTTGAATATAAGCAGCATCTAAGGGAACAGTAGCAGTAATTTTCAGCTGTTGATTGCGAAAGGTAGTGATGCAGTTAGGATAAAAGCCTCTAATTTGATTGTGTAATTCAATAGCACTTTTTGACCAATCCAAATTATAATCATCCTTTTGAATCAAAGACGCATAAGTGGCTAAAGAATTATCTTGGGGAATAGGTTGAATTTCCTGAAGTTCCAACTTTAGCAAAGTTTCCACCAATAAATCTGCACCTATGACAGCCAGCTGGTCGGCTAAAATTTGGGCATTATCCAGTAATTTAATGGGTGTGGTGGCTTTTAGGAGCATATCTCCTGTATCCATCCCCACATCCATTAACATAGTTGTGATTCCGGTTTCTTTCTCCCCGTTATATAGACACCACTGAATGGGAGCAGCCCCTCGATACTGAGGTAAAATCGATCCATGTACGTTGATGCAAGCTAACTTTGGCATCTTTAAGATTTTCTTAGACAAAATTTGTCCATAAGCAACCACTACAAACACATCCGCATCTAATTGTTGTAATTGGATTAAAGTTTCAGCATCTTTTTTAACTCTCTCAGGTTGCCATACTGGGAGGTTGTGAGCATTAGCAACTGTTTTGACAGGTGAAGGAGTCAGTTTATTCCCGCGTTCTCTGCGTTTATCCGGTTGGGTGACAACTGCTAAAACCTCAAAATCAGGATGATACAGTAATTTTTCTAGAGTAGGAGCGGCAAACTGGGGAGTCCCAAAAAATACTACTTTCATTAGTGATTAGTTACTGGTTATTAGTTATGAGTTACTAGTCAATATTAAGTGCGTCACGAATCACTGACAACTGACAGCCCGCAACTGACTAAATGACAATAACAAGGAAAAAGATGCAAAGCAATTTTGCTTTGACGACATTAAATTTTAGCTATTTAGTGGTAAAGTATTTATTATCGGTGCAACAAAAAGTTCCTTAATAAAATACAATGCCTTGGCAAGCAGATCAGCTAATATCAATCAGTGATTGTATCTGCTGTTTGCAGGTATAGATATTTCGTTTTGTCTCATGGCTGGAAAATTCAGCATCTACTCACCCAATTTATTTGATAATTGACCAAATTCAGCTTTCTTGCATCTGCGCGATCGCAATATATATTTTATTGGTTTGAGAGCAAATTTGCAATTTATGAATTTGGATAAATGACGGTGAGGTTTTATGGATGTTGCTCAGACCGTGGTAGATTTTTAAAGGAATAAATCACTTTCAGACAGATACTCTTTAGTTTTATCGGGGTTGGCGCTGTTATACCAGATTATACAAAGGGAAAACTGAGTTAAATGGTTTAGTTTTTGCTAAAACATTTTTATCAGAATACATAAATTGAGGCACTAGCTTTAGTCACCTAAGAGCGTAGTTTATATCCTTTCTCAAGTTACCTATATTTGGTCCTACCTAAGTATGGGCATAATTTAGGCATCCATTTACACGTAGATGACTGGAATGATCAACAGCAATATTCACTGTAATTAAATTGGCCTGAACAACCAAGTAATTTAAAGAATGTAAAGGTGTGAACAATGATTGGAAAATTTTTGTAAAGTGATGCAAAATTTGGCGAGATGATCTCGTTAGAGCTTCTAGTTTGTTGTTATACATATAATCATAGCTTTTCCTCTTCCTGCATAGACATTGCTCCTCACATAGCCACCGCCCCTTAGAGAGTCCACTCATGCTGAAATCCCTTTTGCTGTCAGGATGGTTCCGCGTACAACCATTTCTTAAGTACGTTATCGTTGTTATATTAATTGCTCCCTTAGTAGGTGTATCAATTCACTCTAGCGTAGCGAAACAATCACAATTAAAAGTAGGAAAAATTAGTTCAAGTCCTGGCAAATCTGATTCAACGTCCCAAGTAACGGCTATTGCTAGGGAAAATGATTTAAAACTAGGTGAAGTCAAATCCTTGGAAGCAAAATTTGGGAATGTTGTACCAGTAGACAAGTCTGTGAGTGAAGAAAGGCAAGTATTACTGGCCGATAAAATTGATTCTGGGGCAGGACAAGAAAATCAGCACTCAAATAGTAATGTACCTGTTAGCGATATCTTGGGGCTAGTTAAACAGGGAAATTTAGCAAAGATCCCTGGTGGTCAAACTGATTTAATCCAAAAATTAAAGGATGCTAAAGTCCAGGCTTTACGGGGTGAAGTTAACTCTTTAGAAAGTGAGAGTCTGAAAAATGAAATATTAAGAACAGCGACAGGAACATCAAATATTAGAGAATCACAGCCTTCCTCCATGACGGAAGTACCTGTAGATGAACAGCAAAATCAGTCCGACGCAGTGCCAGATGATCCCATAGGTAGTCCTCATCCAATTCCTTGGAAATGGATCATGATGACTCAGGAAGCTATTGGTGGTCAAGGGGGTTCTGGGGTGCGACACTATCGTAGTATACCAGTAGTTTCTCCCGATGGTAGATATGCTGTTTATAGCCGAGTGCAACTAGAAGTGCAACCGGAAATGCACAACAGCCGAGTTACCAGCTTGTTGTTTATCGAAGATCGGCAAACCAAGAGTTTACGGGTAATGGCTAAAACTGCTGCCATTGCTGATCCACTGTTAAATCAGCCAATTCCCGCCCAACAAACTGATGCCGAAGGGAAAATAGGGGTTTTAGTTCCGGTTAGCTGGTCTCAAAAAGGCGATCGCTTTTTAGCCCGCAAATTTGTAGGCATCTTCAACACAGCAGATGTGACAGACCATGCAGTAATTTGGGATCGGCAAGAAAATCATACCAAAACCGTTGCTCCAACCCAAGGGGAAGATGAGCATGAAAAAATAGCGATATTATTAGGTTGGAGTAAAAAACAACCCGATCATGTGCTATTCCGTGCAGGTGAACTAGGGGAAGAAAATTGGCCTTTGATACAAGTTGCTAGTGATGGCAAAAGTGTAAATGTCACAAACGATGGCGATCAGCCTGTTACTTTTGGTGAAAGAGATACACAGATTTGGGCAGAACCTCAAGTTGCTTCCAGATAGTGAATCAAAATTTTGGATAATAAATATTAATTTTAATTCCCGTTGTTGCCCAAGGTGATAACGGGTATTTTTTGTTATCCGCAGCAAGATGTTTTTAAAGTTGAGCTATAGCAGGAGTCAGGAGTCAAGAGTAAAACCCTTTTGTAGTGGGAGTTTCATTATCAATTGATGTCCTAACCACCCTGTCCATGGCTATACTTATTACCATTTAGGGCATATTGCAGGTACATGAGGTACAAAATTTGCTCACAAAGCTACGGCACACTCATGCTTTTACTCCTGACCCCTGACTGCTGAATTCAGCTATATGTTCAGGCTGATTTAAAAAATCTAATAATCTCCCGAACATGATCCAGAAATTGCCCATCTGTAGAAAGTTGTGCAATGGCATTTCTGGCTTCTCTGGATAGTCGCTCATGTTCAACTTGGTTTGTAGCCCGTAATTCTTCTAAACTAGCAATAATACGAGCTAATTCTCGACGAGTTTCTTCATTAAACCTTTGGTTATTTGCTGCCAAAGAATATGGTTGTTCTGGGTTAAGTTGGTCTTCTAAAGATTGGACTTTTTGCTCTATTTCATAAAATCGGTTACGAAGTTCCAAAATATCTTCACGCGGATAGGTAAATGCTTGACGAATCATTCTTAACCGAGCATATAAATATTCGTAGGCGCTAATAGCAGGACGGAGTAAAGTTAATAACAAAGCTGCGCCAGAACTGATATATCCCACAGCACTAATACCAGTAGCAGCTAGGATATAAAGAGCAATAGCTGAAACTAAGTGTAAACCAATAGCCAACCAGAGCGATCGCTTGGCTAAAACTTTCACATACTTAACTTGTTTCTCATCTACAGGAATATTTTTTTCTATAGATTCTGCTGCTTCTGCTAAAACTTCCTTAGCTTGAAAATGGACATTCCACGGAACTGTCACAATCACCAATAACCACCAAAAACTAGCACCACCAATTACCCAGTCGAGAACATTACCTGCGGGTATATGGAACCATTGCAAAACACCAAAAGCTACCAAGAATGTGACTACAATTCCCACAATAGAACTGATAAAAAAGTTCAAATACATTGTTCTCTGTCTCCAGTAAAACTGTTACCTTTATCATGTTCACAAGTTCCCAGTGATACATATATCATTGTGCTGGTTTTTCTAATAGCACATCATCTTCAAAAAAGATAAGATGTCAAAATTAATCATAATTGTTTCACCAGCAGCTTGATAAAGTGCGGCTATTTGTGGAAATCAACAACCCTACTCAGAAAAAGTCAACTCAGCGTTTTATGTATTCCTTGCCTTAACTTGATGGAGACTTGACAATTAATAGCACAAGAGATAGTCTATAATTATTGCGGGTGTTTAATCAAAACCTTCTTAATTAATCAAAAATTAAACCCCTGAAAATCAGTAAAAACTTCAGCATCTTGGTAAGTTCGGTTTGGTAAGTTCGTTCGGGTGTCATCGGAAAAACCCCAAGTCTGAATAGACATGGATTTTATTGGTACGCAGTTTCGGTTAGGGTAACTGAATAGAATCTAGGTTTTAATTTGCATAGAATTTAACCTCAATTCTTCATACCCAGACTGCAATCTATATCAACTCTGGCTACTTACAGCACAGAGCAACATCGTCACGCAGATTAACAGCGGGGTGAACTCCTATCCTCCACTGCAATCTATATCTACTCTGGCTGCTCACAGCACAGAGCAACTTCGCAACGCAGATTAACAGTAAAAATTGACAAACTGCGGCACTAAAGCCCTACCACAGCGGATGAGTAGATTACATCGCAGTAGCGGCAATTATCAAAAATTGGCAGAACCAAAAATAGTACAGAATTATGAGCGAACAAGTTTTTAACATCTCCACACTTAATGGTACAAACGGCTTTACTATCATCAATGGACCGATTCATGATGACCACTTAGGCTACTCAATTAGCAACGCTGGAGACGTTAACGGTGACGGCATCGATGACATAATTATTGGCGCTCCCCTAGATGATCCCAATGAGGAAAATAATGCAGGAAGCAGCTATGTAGTATTTGGTACTAACCAAGGCTTTCCTACCACCATAGATATCTCCACCCTAAATGGGATCAACGGCTTTACTCTAATCGGTGGTACAGAAGGTGACGGATCAGGCCATTCAGTCAGTGCAGCAGGAGATATTAACGGCGACGGTATCGACGACCTAGTGATCGGCGCACCCTTTGCTGACCCAAATGGTGAGAGTTCTGGGGCTGCATACATAGTATTTGGCAAAAATAGCTTCAGTTCCACCCCTACTATCAACCTTTCCAGTCTTAATGGTACGAACGGTTTTATTATCAACGGACTGGCTGCGGAAGACGAATTAGGCTATAAAGTCAGCAATGCGGGGGATATCAACAAGGACGGCTTTGATGATCTAATTATCGCCGCTCCCAACGTCTACAGCAATCCCAACGGTCAACCTGGAAAGGCTTACGTAATATTTGGTCAGAGTAACTTTAATTCCAACTTCGACCTCACCAGTCTGAATGGTAGCAACGCCTTTGTCATCAACGGACTGACTGCGAACGACGAATTAGGCTTTGCGGTCAGCAGTGCTGGAGACGTTAATAATGACGGTATTGATGACCTCATTATTGGCGCACATTATGCCGACCCCAATGGTAGCAGATCCGGGCGGGCATACATAGTATTTGGCAGCGAAGAACAATTTTCATCAACCCTTGACCTCTCCAGTCTTAACGGCAGCAACGGCTTTATCATCAACGGTCAAGATGATGAGGAATTAGGCTTCTCCGTTAGCAGTGCAGGGGACGTTAATAATGACGGTATTGATGACATAATTATTGGCGCACCCTTTGCCCATCCCAATGGCGTAACTCATGCTGCTGGAATCAGTTATGTAGTATTTGGTAAAGATGGTAACTTTGAACCCATCTTAGATCTTTCCACCCTTGATGGTAATAACGGCTTTGCCATCAAAGGCATTGGAGAATCTGACAACTCAGGCTGGGCTGTTACTGGTGTGGGAGATGTCAGCGGCGATGGTATCGACGACTTCATCATCAGCGCCAACAATGCAGATCCCAATGGTGAGAGTTCTGGCCAGAGCTACGTAATATTTGGTAAGAACAACTTTGGGTCCTCCATCAATCTTGCCGATATTGATGGCACTAACGGCTTTGTCATCAACGGCAAATCTGTGTGGGATAACTTAGGTCATTCAGTCAGCGGTGGAGGAGATGTAAACGGTGACGGTATCCGTGACCTAATTGTTAGCGCCCCTTTTGCTGACTCCCAAACTGGGGAAGGCTACGTGATTTTTGGCATCAATAACACCCCCACAGATTTGTTACTTAGTAACGAGAATGTTGATGAGAATGTTGCAGCCGAAACAGTTATTGGCCAATTTACTACCACTGACCCCAACGCAAAAGTTCAGAAGTTCACCTATAGCTTAGTTGCTGGTGCTGCGGATAATGATGCTTTCATTATTGATGGTGATACTCTGAAAATTAAGCAATCTCCAGACTTTGAAACCAAGTCAAGTTATCTCATCCAAGTTATAACTACAGACCAAGGTGGACTGTCGTATCAGAAGGAATTGACTATTAATGTTAATGACATCGATGAAACAGGAGGCAATACAGGTACAAATACAGCACCGACAGATTTAGCCTTAAGTGCTACTACTGTTAATGAGAATATTACAGACGAAACTGAAATTGGCACATTTATCACTACTGATCTAGACACAAGTGATACCCACATCTATAGCTTAGTTGATGATGAAAACTATCCTGATAATGCTGCTTTTATCATTAGTGGCAACAGTCTGAAGATCAAAAAATCTCCAGATTTTGAAACTAAGTCAATTTACAACATTAGTGTCAGGACAACGGATGCTGGTGGACTCTCTTTTGTAAAAGAGTTGACTATTAATGTTAACGACATCAACGAAAACCAAGAACCTCCAACTGGTGGAAATACCCAAACTCAAGTAGTCAAGATTGGTGATGATGTTGTTCAAATCATCAGCAATAATAGCAAAGTCAGATTTGAAGCCAACCTTCAAGCCAATAATTCTAATTTGGTTAAGGAATTAGCAGTATTTACCGTTGATGATGCAGATGGTAAAATTAATGGCATTGCCCCTGGTGAGGATGGATATACTCAGGCCGCATTGGCAAGAAGTAAGGTAGTTTTCTCTGCTATTGCTAAAATTCCTAACCAGTTTGATATCAACAATCTCAATAAGTTATTAGAATTGAATGCCAATGATAAATTGAGATTCTATATAGTGGAGGATGGAACAAATGATTCTGTAAAAGCTGGGTTTACTCCTCTTACCAATGTTATTTTCCCTAGCTTATCAAGCCTCAATATTACCCCGTTAGATGATGATAAGTTCTCTGTTGATTTGGGGAATTTGGTTGTAAATATTAACGCTACAGATAAACCCTTATCTCTGGGTACAAATCTACAAGATAGTTCACAAGGAGAAAACATTGATTTACGCAATGTAACTGGTTTAGTGAACGCTGAATTTACAGTTTACCGAGAAGCAGCATTTGATAATTACGTTGGCTTCTATAAAGTCACTGATGAAACCGGTGGAATTGATATTGATGGTGATGGTAGTGCCGATATCTTGCCCGGACAAGCAGGTTATACTCAAGCTGCGGTTAATCAGCATTTAAGCAATTTTGGTTTGACTGTTGGTAATGGACAAACAGCGACTTTTAGCAGTACTTTAGAAGGTGGTGCTATCTACGTACCATTTATTATTGCTAATGGTAGACCCGATGCTGTTCTTGATAGTAATCCCAACAATGATCCATCAGTTTACTTTACATATTTAGGTGCTAATTCTGATCGTGTAGATCACGTTCGACTTTTGGGAGATAACACCTTTGGTTTTGAAGATATAAGCGGTGGTGGAGATTTAGATTACAACGATATGGTTGTCCAAGTTAAATTGTCAGCCATAGTTTAGAAATAAGTTTAGAAATCTCTTATAGAGACGTTTCATGAAACGTCTCTATAATCATGATTAAGTATCAGCATGATGATGAATAAGAAGGTAAATTGGTATTAGCGTGTATTGCTGGTAAATAAAGTACAATATTTCATTACACAACCATCATGTAGCAAAAAGATTTTACTGCTGACTGCTGACCGCTGACTGCTAATAGCTGCTGTAAATTTTCACTTGGTCTTTTGAAGACTGCAAAATTCTTCTGAGGGAATTTTCCTTAACTATCATGGCTGCATGATTAATATCTAACCATATCCTTTCTCTTTGCGTTGCTTCTGGCCAATCTTCTAACACTTTTTCCACTGGCAACCAAAATAAATGAACTTGATAAATATTACCGCGTTTACGATATTTATAAGCACCTATTTTTTCACTATTCACTTGACCCACAACTCCTGCTTCTTCCCAAGCTTCTTTAGCTGCTGAATCTGATGGACTCATACCCTTACAAACTCCTCCTTTGGGAATTACCCAGCTTTGACGTTTACGAGTAGTGATCAATAAAACTTCTACTTTTCCATCTCGGACACGATATGGAATTACTCCTGATTGTTTGCATATTTTGTTGGTTTTTCTTCTCATGGGAGTTTATTCCTGATAAATTAACCTCGATATTGTCATTACTGCGATACTTATAGGGTGATCGTTACAGTCATCTTGGCAGTGTTGACTATAAATCTATTAATACCCTTGGTTACATCTTTCACTGGCTTAACTGGTTATTCCGTATAATATTTAACGAAGTTTGATTATTTATCCTCATTTATGCCAAATTCGTGGGATGATTATGTGGTAATTAAAGCACAAGGTTTAGGCTATTACCCAAATATATTAGTCAAAACTAACCAAGTAAAAAAGCCATATTGGCAATAAAAGAGTCTCTGTTATGCAACCCAAACCCCCAACATTTTGGTTAATTGAACCTGAAAAAAACTCATCACAACAGATAATAGCTGGAGGAGTTATCTTACCAGATGGACAAGTGGCTATAGCTCGATGTTTGCCAAATTCTACTCATGCTACTTTCCCATCTTTAAAATCTTTTCAACAGTTGCAAGACAAAAGGGGTAGACAGTTAGTATTTGATGATCATTCACGAGATGGATATGATCTCAACTCTTTTAAGTTAGTTAGAAAGAAAGATGTAACAGGTATTAGTGGAACTGGTATAGTTGCTGTAGGATGTTATTTTCAAAGTTTTGGTGGTCTTGCTGTTATGCAATGGTTGACTGACGCTGCTTCAACTGCTTGGTATCCGGGAGGATGGGAACAAATCGAATTGATTCATGGACACAATCGTAAAACTCAAATTGTCATGGATGTTTAAATTTCGATAAAATTATAGCAGTCCTCTTTGATTTATAAACTGACTCATGAGGACAGGGAATAGGGAATAGAAAGTGTTTGTGAATGATTTAGGATGTCTATATATAGGATGCGGATTAGATTTATAAAATTTCTCATATTGAACAATTATGACTAACATAGAAAATTCTAGTGTAAATTTCGTACTAGTTACTGGTGCTACTGGTGGTGTCGGACAGCTTGTAGTCGGCAAACTATTAGAAAAAGGTTTGTCAGTTCGCATCCTCACACGAGATGCAACAAAAGCTAAAAAGATGTTTGGCAACAAGGTAGAAATTGTTGTTGGTGATATCCGCGAACCAAATACCCTCCCAGCAGCAATGCTAAATATCACCTCCATTATATGCTGTACAGGAACTACGGCTTTTCCATCTGCTAGATGGGAATTTGATTCACCTCCCAACATTATCGAATGGGGTCTGGCTTTGTTTGACCCCAAATCAATTGAAGGTAAAGCAAAAAATACTCCCTTCAAAGTTGATTCCCAAGCTGTTAAAAACTTAGTCGCAGCAGCACCTAAAAATTTAAAAAGATTCGTTTTTGTCTCTTCCTGCGGTATACTCCGTAAAAATCAAATTCCTTTTAGTATTCTCAATCGCTTTGGTGTCTTAGATGCTAAACAACAGGGAGAAGAAGCGATAATTAATTCAGGAATTCCCTATACAATTATCCGTCCTGGACGCTTGATTGATGGACCATTCACTTCCTATGATCTTAATACTTTACTCAAAGCAAAAACGGAAGGTAAGTTAGGAGTAGTATTGGGTAAAGGGGATAAACTTTCAGGTGATACTAGTCGCATTGATGTGGCTGCTGCTTGTGTGGAAAGTTTGTTTTATCCAAGTTCTGCTGGGCAGGTTTTTGAGTTAGTTAATCAAGGAATAAGACACCCTGTAATTGATTGGCAGCAGCTTTTTTTGGAGATTAGTAATTCTTAAGGAGTCAGGAGTCAGAATACTGGTTAAATCATAAATTAACAAATTTAGATCCCCCCTTATCAAGCAGGGCTGTTTCATTCCCTAAAACAGGTAAAATAGCAAGTGTTGAGGGGGTAAAATTATGGGTGCTTCTCTGATGGAACATCTGCGGCAAGTGGAAGACTTCAGAACGACTAATGGTCGAAGACATCCACTCTGGCTGGTATTGCTGTTTGTAATAATGGGAACAATGAGTGGATATGTCGGGTATCGAGCATGGGGGAATTTCGTTAAACGCCATCGTCAAGTATTGATCAAAAAGTTTGAAATCCAAAAACATGGTGTTCCCTCATACTCAACGATCAGACGGGTAGTCATGGGAGTAGATTTTGATAAGTTGGCCACTTCATTCGCTCAAAGATTTCTCTCCCATGATATTGACAAACTCCTTCTCCTTATGGAATGAAACAGCCCTGCTGATCAAGGGGGGCTAAATTTTTCTGTGATATCGTTACAAATTATATCTTCCCTTAATCTTCTTAATAAGGGTGGATAAATTTTTCAAAGTCTCCCTTTTTAACTGGGATTTAGGGAGATATATTTTTGCTCAATTTCACACAAATTTCAAAGAATCTAATCTTCCTAAAACTGTCATATCTTCTGCATCTAATTCTACAGGTATACCACTACGAATTAGTTCTGAAAAATCTTCATTAGGAACCATAATCGTCAGTGCATAAAGACGAGAATTACCAGTATTTCTAATCAAATGAGTGCCTGTTGCGGGAACTAATAAACTATCTCCTGCTTTAATGGGTACTTTTTTACCATCACAGATAGCAACTCCTTCTCCTTTGAGAATAAAAAACATTTCTACTGCCCATTGATGGCGATTTGGTGGGGTTTGTCCACCCACATCAAAGATTTCCACACAGCAAGTTAAAGAAGTATTCGCAGAGGTCGAATCAAAGATAATTGCTAACCGATTAGAGTCTTGAGGACTGATGCGGTATGCTTGATAATCTTTGGGAGATTTGATAACTGGAATTACACAGCGAGTAGTAAGCATATATTTGGTTTGGTAATTGGTAATTGGCTAAAAATTAAAAAATTTATAACTCCTGACTCCTGACTCCTGCTATAATTGCCGAAGAATCTGTGACAAAACCAAAGCATTGTTTGACATTGTACAAAGTGGCTTGCCAACAATATTCTGGTGAAGTTGTGGCTGTACAATCGGTGACTAAAATGCAATCGTATCCTAAAAAGTTAGCATCACACAAAGTTGTCAAAACACATTGATCAGCGTTGACACCTGTAAATAATATTGTCGTTATTCCCAGGTTCCGCAGAATACTATCTAAAGGTGTATCCCAAAACCCACTCATGCGATATTTATCAACGCAAATATCTGTCGGAAGTTGTGGTAGTTCATCTACTACAGCAGCCGCCCAACTATCCTTCATGAGAACTTCTGCACCGTTGCTAGGTAGGGGATCACCTAATCCTACACCTTCACCTGTAGGATTATAGACATGAAGTAAACCTGCACTAATATTGAGTAAGTCCGGTCGATTTCCCCAATTGAGCCAAATTATAGGCACGTCAGCAGCCCGCAGTTGTGGTAATAAATTTTGCAAAGGTGCAATGGGTTGACGGGCGGGGGTGACATCTACGCCGATATGCGCTAACCAACCATCAGGATGACAGAAATCGTTTTGCATATCAATAATGATAATGGCGGTTTTTGCCAAATCAAGGCGCAGGGTTTTGGTTTCTGTTGATAAGATAACGGGTTGTGGGGTTTTTTGAGGACGAGTAATGTCTGCAAACGTCTGATTGACTCCCCAAGCATTGGGGTAAAATCCTAGTGTTCGTAACGGTAGATTCATAAATGCTAACACCCAATATCATTGCTTAATTTGTAACTTGAAATGATGTTAATTGTTCAATTACTTAATCAAGGTTAAAATCATGAACTTTACTATTCAGAAAGCTTTAATTGCTGTTACAGATGGTTACACAACTTTAGATGTTCAGGTTGTTAATGGTATCATTACTGCTATTGGTGAAGATTTAGATGTGATTGGTACAGCAATTAACGGTGAACATAAACTGCTGCTTCCTGGGTTTTTTAATGCCCATACCCATTCTTCGGAAAAGTGGCAACGGGGAGTAATTCCACCTTTGCCTTTAGAATTGTGGTTAGCCCACCTATATGATTTTGCTCCCTTGGATACAGAACAAGTTTATCTTAGCGCCTTGGGAACTGCTGTAGAAACTTTACTTTCTGGGGGAACGAGTGTAGTAGATCATTTGGTGTTAATTCCTGGTAAGGAGATGGAAACCATCACTACAGTAGTTCGCGCTTATCAAGAAATAGGAATTAGGGCTTTTATTGCCCCTTTAATTCAAGATGAATCTTTGACTGCTGGGATGCCTACGGGGGAATTAACACAAAATCATGAACCTTATTTTCGTTCGACTGCGGAAACTTTAGCAATTATTGAAGAAGCTGTAATTAAGTTTCATCGTCCAGATGAAGGGATAAATATTTTAGTTGCACCAACTGGAATACAGTTATGTACTGATGCTTTATTTACAGGTTGTATTGATTTGAGTAATCGTTATAATCTTTGTCGTCACTCTCACTTATTGGAAACTAAAGCCCAGGAAAAATTAGCAGCAGAAAAATATGGTTGTAGTGCGGTTGAACATTTAAATAGGATTGGTTTTTTGAGCGATCGCACTAGTTTAGCCCATTGCGTTTGGTTAACTGATGCTGATATTCAAATTCTGGCAGAAACTCAATCTACAGTTGTGCATAACCCGTTAAGTAATCTGCGTTTAGGTAGCGGTATTGCACCGATTTTAAAATATCGTCAAGCTGGGGTAAATGTAACTTTTGGTTGTGATGGTGCTTCGAGTAATGACTCTCAAGATTTGTTAGAAGCGATTAAAATTGGTTCTATCTTACATAATGTTACCGATTTTGATTATCAATTATGGATTACACCGCGTCAAGCTGTAGAAATGGCTGCTTTAGGTGGTGCAAAAGGATTAAATATAGATGAAAAACTGGGTTCTCTAACTGTGGGAAAAAAAGCAGATTTAGTTCTTTATGATTTAACTAGTTTATCTTTGCTTCCTCGTACAGATCCCATTGGTTTATTGGTTTTAGGTCGTCCTGTGAATGTTGTTAATAGTGCTTGGGTCAATGGTAAACAAATTATCGCTGATGGGAAAGTTACCACTATTAATGTTGATGAATTACGCCAAGAATTATTTAACCGCAGTCAGTGGGAAACAAGGGGTAAATCGCCAACTGTAGCGCAAATCGAGTCTCATTATCGTCAAGTGATGGGTTTGTAGGTTGTGTATTGAATTTGTACCATTAGGACAGGCATCTTGCCCGTCCCGCAAGGTAGGTGAAGATAAAATACTTTTCAATTGATTTATTAGGTTGATGGATGTAAAGGGTCTTAATAATGCTCGAAACCCTGCCTGATGAAAATGGATATCAGCAGTTAGTGCATCAGTAATTTCTCGACTCTGCATCACGATGAACTGCAATCAACCAAACTCCATTCTTTATCCTATCGAATAGCAGTTTATTTGTGATTTTCTTAACTTGATTTCTAATCCCATCATCAAATTTAGCTAGTTCTTGCCTTAACTTTCTTTGTGCCAGGTTATAGACTAACATGGTAATACTCCGTCTCCTATTAGATGTTCTGTTGCTTTTCCTACAAAATATTCGTCAAATAGGTATAATGGGGCGCTTAAAAACCCTAATCCATTCAATATCATTGCTTTCATTACTTGTCCTGGTGTGAGAATTTCTTTTGTTTTTATTCCCACTATTTTATTCACTTCTTCTACCAATTCCATCTCATCTATTATTCCCGCTACTATTCCTAAATGGTCTATATTTAGGATTTGTATGGCAACTTGAGACTCTTTCATGTTTTTTCTCTTTCTCTATTTCGCACTTATTATTTTACAATAAATAGTCTGAAATGATTACCAGCCAACCATTTCAGGCTTTATATTTTTACAATTTCTAATTATTTAATCTGCTTCAATATCTGCAGAATGTGGGATTAATCAGGGCTGGAAAATGCCAACCCATGTAATTTTAGAGTTTGGATTTTAGATTTTGGATTTAATTATTATTCGTTGTCGTAGTATTTTGAGCAGCTTGTTTACCTAAAATCTCAATAGCTTTAGCAAATTGAGGGTCTTCTAAAGTAGCTAGTTTCTCCCGTTCTTTTAGCCATAAATCTTGTCTTTGGGCATCAGTCAAATCCACTTTTACATCTGGATCAATGCCATGCTTATTAATATCTTTACCGCTAGGGGTATGATATTTAGCAATAGTTACTGCTAACCCTGAACCATCTTCCAAAGGACGCACAGATTGTACTAAACCCTTACCAAAAGTTTGCGTACCAACTATTACCCCACGTTTATTATCCTGCAAAGCGCCTGAGAGAATTTCACTGGCACTAGCTGAACCCTTATCCACTAACACCGCCAACGGTTTAGTTGTCAAAGCACGTCCTCTGGCTATTTCCCGCTCTTGCTCACCTTGACGGTTGATAGTAGAAACTATGGTTCCTTTATCCAACCACATCCGGGCAATGTCCACACTGGAGAATAATAAACCACCAGGATTACCCCGCAAATCCAAAACGTAAGCAGATACGTTTTTACCCTCTAACTTATTAATAGCGTCTTTCATTTCCTTGCCAGCATTAGCACTGAACTGATTCAGGCGAATGTAACCAATTTTACCTGCTGGAGTTTGCTTTTCAGAAAACTTAACCGGATGAATTTCAATCCGCGCCCGTGTGATGTCAAATTGTTTTTTCTGACCATTCCGCAGGATTTTCAGCTTCACGTTGCTTCCCGCTTCACCCCGAATTAAAGACACAGCTTGGTTAGTGTCCATGCCTTCAGTGCTTTTGCCATCAATTTCCAGGATGACATCCTTAGCCAGAATTCCCATCTTAAAGGCAGGTGTATCCTCAATCGGGGAAATCACAACCAATTGCTTAGTTTTTTCATCCTGACTGATAGTAATACCAATACCTGTGAGTTCTCCAGAGGTATCAACCTGCATATTCTTGAATTCCTCTGGGTCCATAAACCGGGTGTAAGGGTCTTCTAGCTTTTTCAGCATTTCCCGGATGGACTTATAAGCTTCCTGTTGATTACTGTAGGACTTGCTTAAATATTGTTTACGAACAGCCTGCCAATCGACTTGATTAAAAGTACCATCTACATATTGGCGGTGAACAATTTGCCAAACTTCATCTATCAACTCTTTGGGACTTGCTTTAAATAAAGCCTGACCACGGGAGTGAATGCCAAGACTAGTAACCGCAATTGTAGAAAGCGTCACTGCTGTAGCACCTAAAACAAGTCTACTTTTTGTAATCACCATAATGACAGCTGTGTCAGAGGGAAAATTTATAGTCAGTATGCCCAATCTAACACAGGAATTGGGGATTGGGGATTGGGGACTGGGGACTGGGGATTGGTGATTGGGTTTTCTGCATTTTTCTCATAAAGTTTTTCTTCCCTGTCACCTGTCACCTGTTCCCTGTCACCTCATTTAAGGGTCTACCCAACGTCCATCAGCTTTAATCAGATTAATCAACTCCTCTACACCTTGATTTTCGGGAACTTTTTTAATTTCTTCCCTGCCACGATATAAAGAAATGTAACCGGGTGTTTTGCCAACATAACCATAGTCAGCGTCTGCCATTTCTCCAGGTCCATTAACAATACAACCCATCACGGCAATATCTAACCCTGTTAGGTGTTTGGTGGCTTCCCGAACTGTGTGCAGCACTTCTTCTAAGTTAAACAAAGTTCTTCCGCAAGAAGGACAAGCGACATACTCGACCATTGTTTTCCGCAAACCTAAAGCTTGCAGAATGCTGTAACAAACGGGAATTTCTTTTTCTGGTGCTTCTGTCAAAGACACACGGATGGTATCACCCAAACCATCAGCTAATAATGTGGCAATGCCAGCTGTAGATTTAATTCTGCCATATTCCCCATCACCGGCTTCTGTTACACCCAGATGTAAAGGATAGTCCATCCCCAAATCATCCATGCGTTTGGCCATCAAGCGATAAGCAGCAACCATCACGGGAACTCGTGAGGCTTTCATGGAAATGACGATGTTACGAAAATCCAAAGATTCACAAATGCGGATGAATTCTAAGGCAGATTCTACCATCCCTTCTGGAGTGTCACCGTAGGTAAATAGCATTCTTTCAGCTAAGGAACCATGATTTACACCGATACGCATGGCTTTACCTTGATCACGCAAGGAAATGACCAATGGTGCTAAGGTTTCGCGGATTTTTTCGCCAATTTCGTCAAATTCAGCTTTTGTGTATTCGGTGCGGCTGGTATTTGGTTTTTCAAACACATACAACCCTGGATTGATACGCACTTTTTCAATGTGTTTAGCAACTTCCAGGGCAATTTTCATGCCGTTGTGATGGACATCGGCGACAATGGGAACATCACGGTATGTTTTGATTAATTTTTGTTTAATTTCTGCCAATGCTTTGGCGTGTCCTAGACTGGGAACTGTAACGCGGACAATTTCGCAGCCTATTTCATGGAGACGACGAATACCCGCTACAGAACCATCAATGTCTAGGGTATCTTCATTAATCATTGATTGTACCACCACAGGGTATCCTCCCCCAATGGTCACATCTCCCACCTTGACAGGACGGGTTTTGCGGCGTTTGATGGTGGTGTCAAAGACAGGTTGACTAGTGGTGTTAGTAGTTTCAAGAGTCGGCAGAGTTTGCATAACCTCAACAGGTAGATTTTCTGTAGCTAAAATATCAGATCGGAAAAGCTTCTGATTCTCAGATTGCCACAGTTGAGGCATTTTTGGGTGATGGATTGGAAAATTTACCGAAGAAGAATTCAGGAGTCAGGAGCCAGGAGTCAGAATGACTCCGGTGCTACTGGTGGATGAATCGAGGTTTAAAGCCCCTGGATTTATCCGTGGAGAAAAGAAAAAATTTTCGCGCGGTTGTTACCCCTGACTATTACGGCACGTCTACGACGAACAGGCATTCTGACTCCTCTTCATTCCTTCCCCACACCTATTCTTCCACAAAAACTTTTCAATCTAGTGAATTTCTCTTCTTTGAGCTACCTCAAAGACAGCAGGATAAAATTTTGGCAGATTGGGGATAGAACAGATTCAGAGGTCAGACAAATGACCAACACTATCCTTAATTTCTCAACCGCTTCGGGACACCAAGTTTTAGCAGCAGCAGGTAAAAAATATCTACGTCCTGGTGGACGCATAGCTACAGAAAAATTATGCCAATGGGCGAATTTTCAACCAGGTGACAGAGTTTTAGAATTAGCTTCTAGCTTTGGTTATAGTGCCATTTCTCTGGTTCAACGCTACCATGTAAAGGTAGTCGGAATAGAAAAAAATCCCGTAAGTGTCGCTAGTGCGCGTGTTAATGTCCGCTTTGCTGGCTTAGAAAATGAAATTGAAATTATTGAAGGTGATATTTTCCAACTGGATAAAATACCAGGAAAGTTTGATTATGTTTTAGCTGAAGCAATTCTGACCATGCAATCTCCACCAGGGAAAGCCAAGCTGTTAACAGAAATTGACAACAAACTGAAACCGGGAGGTAAATTTCTCTCCCATGAATTATTAGCTAATGAGAAAGAAACAGAAATTAGTGCAGAGTTAGCCAAGGTAATTCGAGTTAATTCTACACCTCTTTCAGCAAGTAACTGGATTCAGGCTTTTACACAAGCAGGATTACAAGTACAGAAACATGAAACTGATGCTATGAATTTACTTAATCTGTGGCGAATGTTGCAAGATGAAGGCATTTTCAACACCATGCGGATTTTCTGGAATATCTTAACACAGCCTGCTATTCGCCAACGCATTTTAGAAATGCGTCATATTTTCCATAAATATGAGCAAGAACTAGGCTACATCATTATCTGTGCTGTTGTTGAATAATATTTTGATTCTTGACAAACTTTATTATGAGATTGCTATGAGTTCTACTGTCACTCAACTACAAGAACAAATTGAATATCCCCGTGCGGGAGTTTTCAGCAAAGTGCTGGCAAAAGATACAGCTTGTCAATATACCCTCTTTTGTTTAGCAGCTAACACCGAAATATCTGAACATACCTCTACACGCAATGCTACTGTCAATGTCTTGGAAGGTAGAGGTTTACTAACTTTATCAGGGGAAGAAATTAAATTAGAACCTGGAGTTTTTATTTTTATGCCTGCTAATGCCCCTCATGCTTTACAGGCTGAATCTAATCTATCATTTCTGCTCACACTTTCTGAAAAATCAGCAGATATTAATTAATTATTTTGGGAGATTGGCAAAATGTCATCACTAATTTCTACCTTTACCGAAAATTTAGATTTTTCTCAATCAGAAATAGAATCAATACTTTCCACACCTTTAAATGAGGTGCTTAATTCAACGGCATTAAAACAAGAATTAAACAGTTTAGATATTAACTTGCTGCGAGAAACTTTACCAACCGCAGGACAAGTATTAGCTGAAAATTTACCACCTTTTTATAATTGGCTAAAAAATGAATTAGGAGTGAAGCGTGTTCCTGATAGTCCAGATCATACAACAAAATGGGTAATCAACTTTCTCCATAATCAAGAAAGTTTAAATCACCTCGTTGAGTTACATCGTCCAGTTCCACACGCAGCTTTAGAACAAGCTGTTCCTCGTTTGGTGGGTTTATTTGATGGTGTGGAAGATATTAAAGTTCGTCAGGAATGGGAAAAGGCGGTTGCAGCACTTTGTTTAGTTTTAGTTGTTGATGCCCGTGAACAAGAAAAACTTGCTAAGGTGTGTTAATTGTTTTGGTGGAAAATGTCCACCCAGCCCTTTTAAGGTGACTCGAAAAATCTTTTCTTTCCTCTCTAGGCGATTTGTATCTCTGTGGTTGAAAAGTCATTTATCTAAGAGGTTGTTTGAAAAGTATTGTATGAAACCAGCAATTGCCAGAAACCTAACCCCCCTACCCCCCTTCCCTACAAGGGAATGGGGATTTTAAAGCCTCTTCCCTTGCAGGGGAGAGGTTTGGAGAGGGGTTAATTTATACATAAAAAACTTTAAAAACATCCTCTAACCGCAGAGGCGCAGAAAACGCAGAGGTATGAGGTGAAAGAAAGAGGGATGTTTTATCTAACATTTACCCACTTTGAAAGGGCTATATAATACCAATTTTACTCAATTTTTCCATCGGCAATATCGTCTAATTTATGAATATCAATTATTGTGATTTCTCCACCTCGATGATAGTCAATTACTGATTTCATACTTTTAATTAACCGCACACATTCTTCATAGGTAATGCCAATACTCCGCGCCATGCGATAATATGATAAGCTTTCTTTTAAACGTTCACCTTTTGCTGTTGTTTCTGTTCCCGATGTAGTAGCAAAATATTGAATTAATCTCGCAAGTCGAATAATTGCCCTTTCCGAAACTAAACCATGAACTGTTTGATGTAATTGCTGAATTCGGTTATTGAAAACTCCTAACATTCGCAAAGCAATATCAGGCTTTTTTTGAATCGCTGTTAATAAAGCATCCCGTTCTACGGTGAGAATTTCACAATCAGTTTCAGCGGTGACTGTGGCTGGAGAAATACCATTACCTAATAATGCAGGTGCGGCGAAAATTTCTCCAGTTCCTAAGTTGCGAAGTATTGTTTCTTTACCTGTGGTTGCTGTTTTACTAACTTTAATTATTCCACTGGCAACAGCATACAATTTAGCGGGTAAAGAATCACTTTCATGAAAAATTATCTCCCCTTTTCCATAACTTTTCAACACAGTATAAGGTTGCAGATTTAGTTTATCTGTGGTTTCTAAATCTGCAAACACTTTAATTTGGGTAATTTGTGCTAAGGAAGCCTGCATTATAGGGCAAATGCGGGACGATAATGAATCCAAGGATTAGCTGCTTCTAATTGCGCTGCGAGGCTGATAATGGTAGATTCAGCGGCAGGTTTCCCAACTAACTGCACACTCATGGGTAAGCCGTTACTATCAAAACCTACAGGAATGGCGATCGCAGGTAATCCAGTAGCATTTGCTACAGGACAAGGGGCAACCCAGTTAATAATATTCTGGAATGTCTCTTCAGGACTCAAATCTGCCCATTCATCCACGCGAATTGGTGAATGCAAATAAACGGGTAGCACTAACACATCTATCTGATCAAAAAAGGCGACAATTTGCCGTGATGCTATTTGCATTTGTGCCAATGCTTGCAAATATTCAGCCGCAGAACCAGTTCTAGCAAATAACCAGCGATTCAAGGGCTGTAAGGCTTCTGGGGGTATTCCTGCGGCTGCTACTCCCGTTTGCCAAACAATTTGAAATGGTTCTACTAAACCGCTGAAATCAGGGCATTTTTCTTCTACTTGATGTCCCAATTGTTCTAGAAGTTGAACTGTTTGTAAAACTCCTTGTTTACAATTCTCGTCTGCTGATCCCAAGGGATGAATGTTGGTACTAAAAGCTATTTTTAAGCTAGAGGTTTTTACTTGAGTTGCAGCGAGAAAGGAAGGTTGTGGATCGCTTAACCAATAAGGATCACCGGAAAAATAGCCAGATATAACATCTAACATTGCTGCTGCATCTGCTACAGTTCTGGCGATTGGTCCACTAACAGCTATCCCTCCCAATCTATCGCCAACAGGTGCTTTTGTGACTCTTCCCCGCGCTGGTTTGATTCCCACTACACCACAACAAGCCGCAGGTCCCCGAATGGAACCACCACCATCGGAACCTTGAGCGATCGCACTCAATCCCGCTGCTACGGATGAGGCTGCACCACCGCTGGAACCACCGGGGGTATATTCTAAGTTCCAAGGGTTTCTAGCTGGTGGAAATCCCGCAGGTTCGCTGTAAGGACAAGAACCTAATTCGGAAGTTGCAGTTTTGCCAAGAATCGTAAAACCGGCTTGTTTAATTTTGATAACTACGCCATCATCATAGTTAGCGATATTATTTACTAAAGCCGGATTTCCGTAAGTGCAGGTAACACCTGCTACGGCATTTAAATCTTTAATAGAAATCGGTACACCAAAAAATGGCGGTAGTTCTGAGGTGGTTGTGAGCAGTTCTGTTTTGGCTTTAGCATCAGCAACAGCTAAATCTGCTGTAACTGTAAAATAACTTCCCAGTTGGGGATTTAAGCGGGAAATTCTTTCTAAATATATTTCTACCAATTCTAGAGGTGACACTTCCCGACGACGGATTAATTGCGCTAACTCTAAAGCTGGGGTAAAAGCTAAATCAGTTTCATTCATTGTTATCGCAGGGAACAGGGAATAGGGAATAGGGTTAAAAGTCTTGTTGTATCGAAGTTTTATACATCTATCAGGAGTTAGAGTTTTTGTATATTTCACAATTATTAATTTAGACTCTTGATATTACTTCTACTTTTTAGCAAGCTATCATTTTCAGATGCGTATGTCTAGAGACACAAACTTGCTCAAACCCTGGCTGTGATCCAAATTTGTATCCTCCAAAAATATAAATCAAAATGCGATCGCTTTGTTAAGGAGTGTGATTTCACTTACGGCTTACACCAAGCCATGCTATCAGCACTGCGATCCGCGCGATCGCAATTCTCAACCCAAATTAGCTGCGACGTTGCTGACGGGATGCCACAAATAGCACAGCCATCACACCAAGCGGTAAAAGTGTGGAAGGTTCTGGCACTGATTGAGGAGGCTGATAATTAGTTTTCAGATTGCCTACCATAGCAATTAAATCATTATCACATTCTGGTGACAAGTGAACTATGAAACTACCATCAGGTAATAACTTCCTGGAAAAACTGAAAGCTAAGGTTTGAGTACCTGTAGCGCCAAAATGAGCAAAATTTAGTCCCAAATTGCTAACATCATTTAATACATTCACATCCCCAATCTTTGTCCCCGTAGCAATCACATTTTGAACGTGATGATTTTCATTGAAATAAGGATTTATCATCCCTAAATCACCATGAAAAGGGTTTCCTCCTTTACTAATTACCCTGTTGTTATAACCCCTTAAACTCGCATCCTGTAACAGCAAACCATTCTCTTGAGCAATAGCTTTGGCTGTGACATTCTGATAAACTCCTAACTCCGGTACACCTGATTCATTTACTGCCCAATGTACACCGAATAATTCACTAGCAGCATTAGCAACATCTAGAGATTTTCCCGTGAAATTTAGCAATAAATCGCCCCAAGCGACATGAAAATCCTGAGCATAAATATTGCTAATTCCTCCAGCAGGTAAATTGGTATTAATTGCAAAGGTGATCTCGTTAGCAGTTTCCTTCATTGCCATGCCATAAATTTCGTAAGGTGAGTCACTAATACCAACACTCGGTGACAAACCATCATTAAAAGAATCAATGGTGTAATACCATTCACCTAACAAACTACTAGCATGAGCAGGTTGCACAGAAGTAGATATTAAGCCAAAACTAGTCGCAAGTAAGCCTAACAGCAATTTAGTAGCTTTTTGGCACAGCATAAAAATTTTTATCCCCTGTTAATGGGTAAATTTATTAACAGAACAAGATAACTTTATAGCTATATTTTTGTGGTTAATTTTACAAAACTTCAAATTTGAATAGAGGTTAAAAAACAAGAACCCCAACTTCTGGAAAAAGTCGGGGTTCTGCACCAAATTTCTATTAATTTGGGTTAAATGTCCGATCTATCAGTCAAAATCTCATAACCGCTATCTGTTACTAAGACCGTATGCTCAAATTGAGCAGACAAAGCATTATCAACTGTCACGGCAGTCCATCTATCAGCTAAAATCCTGGTATTTTTAGAACCAGCATTCAAAATTGGTTCAATCGCTAAAGTCATACCGGCACGCAATTTCACATTGGGAATATCACGAGTCCGGTAATTAAATACCGCTGGTTCTTCGTGTAAATTTCTACCTACACCATGACCTGTAAATTGTTCAACCACACTAAATTTATTAATTTTTACATGGTCTTCAATCGCACCAGCAATATCTACTAGGTGGACACCAGCTTTTACCTGTTCAATACCTTTAAATAAAGCTTCTTCCGCTACACGAATCAATCTAGCAGCTTCTGGAGTCACTTCACCCACAGCAATTGTAATACACGAATCTCCGTGAAATCCCTGGTAATAAGCTCCTGTATCAACTTTTAATACATCTCCTGCCCGAATCACCTTTTTCGGACTAGGAATGCCATGTACAACTTCATTATTAATACTAGAACAAATTGAAGCCGGAAAGCCGTGATATCCTTTAAAGCTAGGTGTTGCACCCATTTCCCGGATGCGTTTTTCTGCGTGAGCATCCAAATCAGCTGTAGTCATTCCTGGCTCTACTAGCTCAGAAATTTCTTTGAGAACAGTTGCTACAATCTTAGCCGATTGCCGCATAATTTCAATTTCGCGGGGAGATTTAATTTCAATGCCCCGGCGTTGTTTTGGTGCTGGTTTTGGCTGGGCTGGTTGAGAAAGCAAGTTACTGAAAATGTTCATCATGAAATTTAGTAATTACTGGGGCTTTACGGCTTAGGTTTCCAGTTGTTGGGATTTATTGAGAAAATTATCTATATTCACGTTAACTTATTTTGCCCTGTTAGAGAAATCTGTAAGCAGTCGTGCTTTTTTCAGGAGGAATTTTAATACAGTTTCTTCCGTAGAAATTATATCTGCTATAGCTTCCATACCGGATTGGATAGTACATTGATGATTAGCAGCAGATAAGACTAAGCTTTCGGGTTGTATAGTTACCTCATAGGTAGCAGACCCAGAAAAGGAAGTTTTTCCTGGTAACGTTTTTTGTTGGGAAGTGTAGCTGATGACATCAGGAGAAATCTCGCTTACTTCTCCTTTGAGAGTGCCAAAATCTGTATAGGAACAACCAGAAACACGGAGTTTTACATCCTGACCTTTTGTGACCTGGGGAATATCTGCCGATGTCACCCAAGCTTTGAAAATTAAAGGGGATTCACTGGGGGCAATTTGGGCGACAATATCACCAGAACGCAAAACCTGAGCAGTGTTACGCAAATTAAGTTCTTGAATAGTACCAGAAACAGCAGCTTTAATGACGGTATTGGCAATTTCTTGATTTACTTGCTGAAGTTCTTGTAAACTGGTGTTAATTTGTTTTTGGATCTCTAATTTTTGCTGGATTAATTCTTCTCGTTCTCGGTTTAAATGAGCGAGACTAAATTTACCTGTAGCAATTTGGGCGGCAATTTTTTCCTGGGCAATAATCACATTAGCATTGTTGGGGTTGAGTCCCGTTAATAATGCTTGCTGTCTAGCTTTGGCAGCTTCTACAGCTTGTTGTTGTTGTGCAATTGCTTCACGGTATTCTTCTACAGTAGCTTGTTGTGATACCAATAATTGTTCTTGTTGTTCAACTGCTAACTGTGCTTCTTGCAGTTGGTCTATAGAAATAGAACCTGTTTCAGCTAAGGGTTTATACCTGTCGCGCCTTGCCTTAGCTGCTTTAAAAGCCGCCTCGCCGGATTTGACGTTAGCTATAGCTGATTTTAACTTAATTTTGGTTATTTGCAGTTCTTTTTCGGCTTGTTGTGAATTAGCTTCACCTTCCTGAACTTGAGCAAGAGAACTAATTTTTTGATCTTGAAAATCTCTTTGACTGCGGCTGAGTTCTGCTTTAGAGGCAATGATATCACGTTGGTTGCGATCGCTCTCTGCTTGTATTTGTCCATCCAAAGCTCGAATTTGAGCATCAATTTGGGATAATTGCAGTTTCGTTTTTTGGATATTTGTTAACAGTTGTTGCTTTTGAATTTGCCAACGATAATCATCAATTTTCGCCAGAACATCACCTTTTTTTACTACTTGATTATTTTTTACATTCATACTTTTAATAGTACCTTCTGTTATTGCTTGTACTAAACGTAATTCTCCCATAGGACGCACTGTAGCAGGAGCTTTGATAATAACTTTGTATTTCAAAATTCCTGAAATTATCATAGCTGCACTAAAAATTGATAACAATGCTAACCCACCAAAAGTAGTCCAACGACTAATAGGTGGTAAAAATTCATTAGGACTAGCAGGTGTAAGAAATTCGTAATTACTTCCAGCTTCAATTTTTGTTTCAGACACAGTTTAGGTGACAGGTGACAAGTTACAGAATTATAAATCTTTTAGTGTATGAGTGTTTAGTGCCTAAGAAAGTGTTGTAATTTGTAGACAGATGATAAAGTGGCACATCAGTGAAACCACGCTTATTTACAAGGACATATTCTAATTATCAAAGCATAAAATCAGTAAAAATACACAGAAAAGAGTATCTTTCTCTTTTGATTCTTTTTTGTCGTCAATTGTTCATCTTTGTATTTTTGAGGTAAATCAAAATGTTCAATCAAGAAACAGCTAAACAACTATTCCTTAATAGCCAACTTTGGGAAGAAATTACTGATACTCAAAGTGAAGCAATTAGTGGTGGAAACCCTCCAACCATACAAGAAATAGGAGAAAGAATTTATGAAATAGGAGTAATAGTATCTGATACACCAGGTTATGATGCAGACAAAACATCCACTATCTTAGGAATTGTTACCACCAAGAATGGAGCTATTAAGAAATTTTTCTCATAAATTTTAAACATTACCTTTTTGAAACCGGCAAGTCAGTGATTTACTAATAGTAGATACTGACTTTTTTTGAAAATAGTTATTTAAGGTTTTCAGTTTACTAATTACCAGTTAATTTTTGATAATTTCTTAACTTAACATATTTGCTTACTAAGTAAGTCGGCACGAAAAAACCGAGGTATGTAAAAAAAATGTAAAGTTCCTGAAAACCTCTTCCCTCCTGCCTCCTGCCTTGTCATAACGACAATTTTTAACGCCTACCTACTTATAGCAGGTAAGAGGGTTGAAAGTCTATTATTATATAGCTTTATGATAAAAATTTATATCTGATTTATTTGCAATCTGCTGTATATTTTTAACGAGACACTAAGACAAACAAAAGAACATGGTATAAAGTTTTTAACCTTTGATTTTCTAACAGTAGATGAAATATCCGATAGTTCTGCAACACAGTGAAGAAGATTGTGGTGCTGCTTGTATTGCTACCATAGCCAAACATTACGGACGTACCTTTACTATTAACCATGTGCGGGAAGCAGTGGGTACAGGACAACTAGGTAGTACACTTTTAGGTTTAAAACGTGGTGCAGAAAATCTCGGTTTTAACGCCTGTCAAGTTAGGGCGACTCCAGAACTAATAGATCAACTCCATCAAGCACCACTTCCAGCAATTATTCACTGGAAAGGCTATCATTGGGTAGTTTTATACGGTCAAAAAGGTAAAAAATACATAGTTGCAGATCCCGGTGTGGGTATTCGTTATCTCAGCCGTGAAGAACTAATCACAGGTTGGGTAAATCGGATCATGCTGTTATTAATACCTGATGAAATTCGTTTTTATCAGCAAGAGTCTGATCAGGTTGGTGATTTCAGACGTTTTTTAGCCCGTGTTTTACCTTATCGTCATATTTTAACTGAGGCAATTTTCCTAAATTTAGTCATGGGAATATTATCTCTAGCTTCACCTTTTTTAATTCAAATTCTTACAGATGATGTTTTAGTTAGAGGAGACACAGATTTACTAACTACAGTGGGTATTAGTGTGGTTCTTATGAACCTTTTTAGTAGTACTTTAAAGTTAGTACAATCTAATATGATTGCCAATTTTGCCCAACGTTTAGAATTAGGACTAATTTTAGATTTTGGTAGACAAATCCTGCGACTACCCCTAACTTACTATGAATCACGCCGTAGTGGTGAAATTGTCAGCCGTTTACGTGATATTCAAGAAATTAATCAGCTAATTTCCCAAGTTGTACTGCGTCTTCCCAGCCAAACTTTTATTGCTGTGGTTTCCTTGGGATTTATGTTATTTTACAGTTATAAATTACTGGTTTTAACTATTTTGTCTTCTTTATTAATGACTTGTTCAACAGTTATCTTTCTTCCTACCTTACGGCGAAAAATCAGTAATGTTTTAATCAAAGAAGCTGAAAACCAAGGGGTTTTAGTAGAAACTTTTAAAGGAATGCTAACTTTAAAAACGGCTAACGCTGAACCACAAGCTTGGGAAGAAATTCAAACCCGTTTTGGGAGTTTGGCAAATCTCACATTTAGCACTATTCAAATTACTATTATTAATAATGTATTTTCTGGGTTAGTTTCCGGTTTAGGTAATCTGGCTATTTTGTGGTTTGGTAGTAGTTTAGTTATTAGTAAAGAATTGAGTATAGGTCAATTATTGGCTTTTAATGCAATGAATGGTAATTTCATCGCTTTAATTACTACTGTAATTGATTTTATAGATAAATTTGCTCGTGTGCAAACTGCAACCCAACGAATTACAGAAGTCATTGATAGTACCCCAGAAGATGAAAATCAACAACGTAAACCAGATGCAAAAATTCCTGAAGATGCTAATATCATCTGTACTAATGTGAATTTTCACCATGCAGGAAGAACCGATTTATTAAAAGATTTTTCTATTAATATTCCTGGGGGTAAAGTTACAGCTTTAATTGGTAAATCTGGTTGTGGAAAAAGTACCCTAGTTAAATTAATTGCTGGTTTATATCCCTTACAATCTGGTAGTATTAGATTGGGAATTTATAACCAAAAAGATTTATCTTTATCTAGCATTCGTCAACAAGTAATCTTAGTTCCCCAAGAACCACATTTTTGGAGTCGTTCGATTTTAGATAATTTCCTTTTTAGTCATCCTTATGCGACTTTTGAACAGATTGTTAAAGCTTGTCAAATTGCTGGTGCTGATGAATTTATTAATGATTTACCAGATAATTATCAAACGGTTTTAGGAGAGTTTGGGGTGAATATTTCTGGTGGACAAAAACAAAGATTAGCTTTAGCTAGAGCTATTGTTACAGACCCACCTATTTTAATCTTAGATGAATCTACTAGCGCACTTGACCCTATATTAGAAACCCAAGTTTTGGATAAACTTCTATATTATCGTCAGGGTAACACTACAATTATGATTAGTCATCGTCCCAGAGTGATTAGACGTGCTAATTTTATTATTATGTTGGATAAAGGACAGTTGAAAATAGAAGGAACTCCAGAAGATTTACAAGCTGAATCTGGAGAACATTTAGATTTTTTAATTCCTTAACTATGAAAATATAGCAAATTTGCGTTTTTATTTAGAAAACACATCCTACAATTATTTATGATAAAAATTAGTTTTTTTGATAGTTATATTTACGGAAAGTCAGATATTATGTTTGTTATTGAGATCTGTTTTAAAACAAGGTAAAAACATCATGACTTCTCAAAACCCCCAAGAATCAAATCTCTGGGCAGAAATTACTGATACGGAAGCTGCACAGGTAGTAGGTGGATATACTGCTGAACCGGCATTTGTGGCAGTACCTAGCCAAAAACCAGATGGTGTGATTCCATCAGGTAAAGTTCTTGGATTTAATGAATTTATACCTGGTATCTTTGGTGGTGAGCAGAAAGGTAAATCAGGTACAACACTCTACTATCCTTTGAATGAAGATGGTCCTGTTTTTGAACTTCCTCTGTAGTTACCCTCCCTGTGAGTTTTTCTTTTAGATTCTTGTAGAAGAATATTTCAGCAACCCCTAGTTATTGTTGTCAACAGTCTAACCTCTAAATTTTGCGGATTTTTTCAGGAAAAATTCACATCTAGAAATCCTGTACATCCTCAAATCCTGTGAATCCTGATTCTGATGATAGATCAGGATTTAATCACAATATCTCCAACCATCCCCGCTTCTGAATGTCCAGCGATCGTACAACGTAAACGATATTTTCCTGATTTGAGGGGAACAAATACCCATTGCGCTTCTGCACCGGGTTTTAGTTCTAGTTCATGAATAGCACCTTTAATTTCTACATTCCCGGCTTCAACTTTTTGTGTCCAAATCGCATCAGCAAAATCTTTGCTCGTAAAATAGTGCTTGACAGGGCTAGGATTAGTTAACCGCAGATTGTACCGATTACCAATTTCAAATTCCAGGTAATTTGGCTCAAATTTAAGTTCACCCGCAGCATTACCCAAACTGACGGTAATTTCTGTCGGTGCTTGTTTGAGTATATCACCAGATAAATTCCCTGCCATTGCTGGAGTTGCACCGATGAAACTTAAAAAAACTAGCAATGTGAATAAATAAATGACTGAATATAGACGTTGGGTAATCTTCGTCAGATGACAATATATTTTCATCTTGGTAGTCAGTAACATCTCTGACTATTATCTACCATCTAAGCCTATTTATGACACCTGTCACCTGAGTTGATATTAAGTCAGCTTAATTACTGGCAATATATGATGGCAAGTATAACTAAGTGAGCGTAAGCTTTTAGGATTGCTTGGCAGCGATCGCAATGACAACTGTTTAGCCTTAAACGATATCACAGACTGCGCCACAAGTCTACAGAGACTTATTTGCATAAGTCCCTGACACATTTTTTGCAGTTCTAGCCCTGCACATTTTGGGTACTCTAGCTAGAATAATAGTCAATTAGTTTGATTTTTAATTAAGTTAGCTTGATTGCTGAGGCAGAAGCTGACTTTTTCTTTAAGAATCCAGCCACAGAACCAAGTACCAACAAACCGAAAATTGTTCCAGGTTCAGGGATTCTATTTGCTGTTAACTGACCACCAAAATCATAATTACACCCTCCGCTAATAACGCAGGTTTCTGGGTTCAGGTCATCTGGCTTTAAGAAAATGGTAGCGGTTGCCAATCCTTGTGAAGAGTCTTGGAAGGTATAGAATAATAAGCCATTGCCAGAAAAGGTAGCTTCATTTCCCAAGTCAAAGCCGGTAGATGTGTTATAACTGCCTGATTGCAGAATAGTCTTGGTGACTGTATCGAAGTTGAAATTGAAGCTAGAGCTAGGACTAGTCGTAGGACTTGAGAAATCGTAAGCGAAAGTTTTTAATAAATTGCCAGTGGGGTTGAAGAAGGAAAGAGTAAATGTCTCTAGCTGATTTTGGGTAACGACACTACCTGAAAAATTATCGCTAAAACTGAACTGCCCTTTAGCAGAATAACCTTGCGCTCCTGTCCAATTAAGACCGAATAAGGCTGCATTCGCACTAGGAATATTAACAAAAGTCGCAACAGAGGAAACAGCAGCAACAGCTACTGTCGCTTTGATTTGGTTGCAAATGCTTTTCATTTTTTTTGATGCCAACTATTGTGATGTTGTTTTAGCTATCAGCTAATTTTTGGTTAGCTTAACAAAAGGTGAAATTTAGAAATTGAATTTCCATAACCAACTAAGCACGATAACAGAGGATGTAACCAATGCCGTCAGCTTACTTCCTGTAGTTCAGATGCTTTAACGTAGGGTCATAGAAATATTGATCTTATTTGACCTAATCCATTTCTAAAAAAGTGCCTTTGGGGAGATTCTATCATTAGATTCAATTCCATAAATGTAAATTGAACTGATTTTCTCTAAAAAAATCAAAAAGATAAATTCGAGTTTTTGAAAAAAGTATATTTTTTCAATTAGTTAAATCAATCTTTAACTATCCTTAACTTATCGTTGTTATTTTATCCATCTAAAAATTTTCCCTGGTATTTATCAGCGGATGTAATCTTTGGGAATAGAGCCTAATTGATATGGAAACTTTAATATCAACAATTTTGCTTTTTATTGAGGAAATATTCTAAAAAAGCTACTAATAACAACCAACCTTTTATTAAATCAATCATTACCAAAGCTTAATCAACATCACATATTTTAATAATTAAGGCTAATGTGAATTTAAACATCCTGTTATCACCTAAAGGTTGCCAGACTTTACAGAACAGTAGTTTTAGAGATCATTAATAAAATCACAATGGTCTCAACATTGAAGAACTAATTCACATTAGACGTTTAGTTAACATTTTACATAACCAAAAATTTCCAGATGACATTATCAAGACGTAAGTTCTTTACCTTGGCAGGTGCAACTGCGGCTACCACTTTAGCAGTCTCTCCTTTAGAAGGTCTTCTTGCTAGAGCAGCATTTGGTCAAACAACGCCTACGACTATAGGATATGGTCCGCTTTTCCCCGGTGCTGACGGACTTTTAGCAGTACCAGCAGGATTCCAGTATCGGGAGATATCTCGCACGGGTAATCTCATGTCTGATGGTAATCCAGTGCCTAGCAACCATGATGGTATGGCAGCCTTCCAAGGACCCAGAGGCACAACCATCTTGATTTGTAACCACGAAATTGGCGGCACTGGCACTACTGGAAAAGTACAAGTACCCAGTGATTTGGCTTATGATGCTCTTTGCAGAGGTGGTACTACAACCTTAGTTGTAAATTCCAATCGTCAGCTAGTTAAACAGTTTGCCTCTCTTGGTGGAACTATTCGTAACTGTGCGGGTGGCCCAACTCCTTGGGGTTCATGGATTACCTGTGAAGAAGATGTAAGTGGAACAAGTAGCGAACGTGTACAGTTACACGGTTATAACTTTGAGATTCCGGCGAGTGCCACCGGGCCTGTAAAGGCAGTACCTCTCACTGCTATGGGACGCTTTAATCATGAAGCTGTGGCTGTAGACCCCGCAACTGGCATTGTTTACCAGACTGAAGATAGAGGAGATGGCCTCTTCTACCGCTTTATCCCCAACGTACCTGGCAAGTTAGCAGAAGGTGGTAGACTCCAAGCTCTCAGAATAGGTACCAATAGCAGTAGTGCTGGTAGTGTTAACACTGCTAGTGGTTTCAATATAGGACAAAGATGGAATGTAAATTGGGTAGACATTCCTATTCCTAATCCAACTACAGATAATGTCCGGGTACAAGGTCGTAACTTAGGTGCAGCCAGATTTGCCCGTGGGGAAGGTATTTGGTACGGTAACGGTGAATTTTACTTCTGTTGTACCAGTGGTGGACCTGGAAGCCGTGGTCAAGTCTTCCGCTACATTCCTGCTACTGAGACACTTGATCTGTTTGTAGAGTCTCCAAGTGCAGGTACTCTCCGTGCGCCTGACAACATTTGTATTGCACCTTTGAATGGCGATCTCATTATCTGTGAAGATGGGGATGCTCCTAATTTCTTAAGAGGTGTAACTCCCCAGGGACAACTCTATGATTTAGCCCGTAACACCTTGAATAATGGTGATAGCGAGTTTGCTGGAGCTTGCTTCTCTCCTGATGGTCAGACTCTGTTTGTCAACATCCAAAACCCTGGTATTACTTTGGCAATCTGGGGTCCTTGGGAAACTAGAATCTAATGATATTTCCCAATTCATGCTCTCAGTCTTGAAACTGCCTTGTAATACACATTTGGTGAAAATAAAATGTGCTTTTTCTAGAATTATTGTAGAGATATTCCATGGAACGTCTCTACATTCTTTTTCTCCTGATGTCTAATATAAACCTCGTCCAAGTTGAGAACTGGAGTTTTTCAAAAGGGAACAGGGAACAGGGAAGAGTATAGGATTTAGGAACAAAACCCGATTAAGAAAAAACTATGGGTTTCAAAGTAGACGTGGTTTATAATATCAAGGTTTATAATATCAAGTAGATGGGGTCGAGTCCAATTATCCCCAGTCCCCAATCGCTTTATCTATGTTGTGCCATGATTGCAGGTCCCGCTGTCACCACCACAAATTTATCAGGATCGAGTAATTGACGCGCAGCTTCATTAACTTCATTGATGCTAACTTGCTGGATTTTTTCACCAAAAGTGCGTAATTCGAGTTCATTTAGTCCATAAACTTCATTCATAAGCATTCTAGTTGTTAATTGCTCTGGTTTAGATAGGGAAATATTATAGTTACTCATCAGAGTATTTTTAGCGGTTTCTACTTCCTGTGCGGTAACACCATGCTGATGTAGTTGTTTTAATAGTTTACGGGTAGTTGCGATCGCTTGATTAGTATCTTCTGGGTTGGTTTGCATTTCAATCAAAAATGTGCCAATATTCTTTCCCCCTTGGAAGTTACTATAAATTCCATATGTTAAACCCAAGCGATCGCGCACTTCTGCCCCTAGTCTACTAGATAAAGTATCCCCTCCCAAAATTTGATTCAACACCAAAGCTTGATAAAATCTGGGATCTTGGCGTTTAATACCTATATAACCCATATAGGTGACAGCTTGAGATTTACCAGGGAGAACAGAATTAACACGCATTCCCTGATCTGTCATCACTATCGGGGGATATTTGACCATCGGTGGTTTACCATTGACTCGCCAATCACCAAATTGATTTTCAATTAGCGATCGCACTTTCTCCACATCAAAATCACCCACCAATACCAACACCATCGTATCTGGACGATAATGTTTTTGTTTAAAAGTAATCACCTCTTTTCGTTTAATCTGCTGTATACTTTTTGGGGTCGGAAAAATATGCAATGGATGATTTTGCGGATAAAGAGATTGAATAAATTTCCTATTAGCCACCTCATAAGGGTCGTTCAAATCTACATTCAGCATATTTAAAGCCTGTTGACGACTTATTTCCAACTCCTGAGCCGGAAATGTACTATTTCTGACAACATCCGTCATCGTCTCTAACAAAATAGGTAAGTCTTCCCGTAAACTCTTACCCTGAATACGCACACCTTCCCGTTGCGCTGTAAAATCTAAACTCGCTCCCCGCGCTTCTAAAATATTAGCGATCGCTAATGTATCCTTGCTTTTAGTCCCATTCATCAAATTAGCCGCCACCAAAGAAGCTAACCCCGCTTTCTCAGCCTGGTCAAATTCCTTACCCGCTTTAATATAACCACCTAAAGTCACCGTCGGACTACTCTTGTCTGGCAATAATAACACCCGCAAACCATTGACAAGCGTTAATCGCTGTGGTATTATTTTTTGATTATTGGAATTATTTAAATCATCTAAATTATTGCTGCCATCAACCGTACTTGGTAAATACTTCATCACCTCAGATGCAGTTACTGTTACACCAGCAGTCAAATTTTCTTCAGATGCAGCAGAAGATGAAGATGATTGATTATTCTCATCTTTGGTATTTTCCCCAGGTTCAAAAAAACCAACTGCTGCTGCTTGTGGTTGCAGATATTTCTTGATTACAGCAATCACATCCTCAGCTTTTACCTTGCGGACATTTTCTAGATATCGTTCTGTATATCTATAATCATTAGCAATTAACAGATCATTAGCAAATTGCTGACCTTGACTAGTGATATCACGCCTGTTTAAAATTACAGAGGCGATAATTTGATTTTTAGCGCGTTCAACTTCCTCTACTGTTACACCAGTTTTGACAAGTTTCGTAATTGCGTTATTAATAGTAATACTAATTTTTTGTAAATCTTGATTTGGTGCAGCAGACACAGATAAATCATACCAGCCAATTGCTCGCAAACTGGCGACATGAGCAGAAACATCACTAGCCAGACCTGATTTCACCAAAACCTGATTTAGATAAGAATTCTTTCCCCCTGTCAGAATGTAATCCATCACCCCTAAAATCGGTACATCTGGATGATTTACATCTGGAAGTGGATAAATCATCTGTAATAGTTTACCCGCACCTGGTTCTCGCAAAACGATAGGAGAAGTTGGTACTTGGGAAGTTAGGTACTTGGGGAGTTGGGAAGGTTGTTGACTTTTAGGAAGGTTGCCAAAAATATCTTTGACTGTTTCCAAAGTTGGAGCAGTTTGGAAATCTCCCACAATCACCAATATAGCATGATCAGGATTATAGAACTTCTGGTAATATTCCCGCACCTGCTCAACTGTCAACTTCTCCACATCAGCTTGAGTACCACCTGTAGGTAAACCATAACCATGTTCAGGAAATACAGACTGCATCACAGCACTCTTGAGGCGGTACTTCGGACTATTTTCATAACCCCGTAACTCAGAAATTACTACCCGCTTCTCACTGGCTAGTTGCTGGGGATCAATTAGCAAATTTTGCATCCTGTCTGCTTCCAGTTCCAGCAGTGCTTTCAGTTTATCCCGTTCCGCCGTATTGTAATATGCTGTTTGCTCATAACTAGTAAAAGCATTTGAGTCACTACCCAAAGCACTAAACAACTGTCCAAACTGAACAGGACGGTTTTTTGTGCCTTTAAACATCATATGCTCCAACTGGTGAGCAATACCATTTATTCCTGGTGATTCCTTAGCCGAACCGATATTATACCACACTTGCACCGTTACAACTGGTGCATTATGGACTTCTTTCGTTAAAACAGTTAAGCCATTTTCCAGAACTGTCTTTTCGACATTGTTTGTCACTGTAAGATTATTTGTTTTTTCGCTTACGAATATTTGCTGAGAATGTTCCCAGGTTGCTGTCATGAAATTGTGGCTGTTGGAAGACAGAAACTTCAAGAAAAACACTGCTATCAGCGAGAAAATGAATAAAAATAGCGGGACACGATAACGATGGAAGCCAGAAATAACAAACATATATTTTCTAGATATAAGTAAATAAGACTACAACTTTTTTACTTATACAGTTGTGATTTAATTTTTCTGGAAAATTTTCAGAAGAAGGAGTCAGGAGTCAGGAGTTCAGAAGAAGAAGAAAAATAAATTTCCCCCCTGCTCCCCTGCTCCCCTGCTCCCCTGCTCCCCTGCTCCCCTGCTCCCCTGCTCCCCTGCTCCCCTGCTCCCCAGTCACCTGTCACCTAACTTGGACAAAAACCGGATAAACTCTAAGGGTAAACCATCAGAGTCGGCGATGAAAGCGACTTCTAGGATGCGATCGCCTATTTGTTGCTGAGTTGGTTCTAAAAGGATTTTGAGGGGTTGCAACTCAGCTACTACAGCAATTTTTGCCTTTAAATTATCTAACCAACTGTGCAAATCTGGCACAGTTTCAGTTAAATCAAAGGAAAGATGATAATAACCCACATAATGCTCATCTGCAAAAGCATCGGGTGCGGGTTTAGGCTGAGGAATTTGGATTAGTTCAATGCGGCTATCTAATCCTTCCATCCAGCAAGCTAAAGTATAACCTGTAGTGAAGCGATCGCCAACAGTAAATCCTAACTGCTCATAGAAAGCGATCGCACGGTGAATATTAGCAGTCCGAATAGAAGCATGGTGCATAAAATTTTAGATTTTAGATTTTGGATTTTGGATTGAGGATCAATCTACAACCTAAAACCTAAAATTGCCATAATTTACTCAAACAGCCGGAAATAAGGATAACGTACTGGTACACCAGGTTCTTTATCCAAATCAAAATTAATCACATCCCAGGATGGATCTTCAGTTGGATCTGGTCCAAATTCCACTGGTAAGCCATACAAACGAGCAGCACCAGCTTCCGGTTGTCCAGAACGCCAAGGACTACTACGCTCCAAATAACCACTCATTAACTCTTGATAGCGGCGAGCAATAATCACCCGTGTAGCACGAAAGCCTTGAGTATACAACTTATCTAACGCTTCGTGAATTTCAAAGCGAATACCATCAGGATGAGTATGTTGTCGATACCATTCATTATTCCACCTACGCCAATGACGACCCGACTGGAGATGTACCAACTCTCCCGTTTTCGGATTCGCTTCAAAAGCGCCATGACGCGTACACAGATAGGTATCAGTCAGCGTCAGCGCGGGAATAGTCTGGCGACAGTGAGGACACTGTATTTCAGGGCCAAATATTGGGTACTGTAAGCCTGGATTGATCATGAAGTGCGTACAAGCATAATTTTATTTTTACCAGCACCAATAGGTTGGATTTAACACATCGGCTCTGCTACTTTGAGTTAGTTGCTTACCGCCACACAATAGGGAGTTGCCGCAAAAACAATTCTTAGCAGTTCTTTCCTTAGCGTATAGGCCAAACGGCTGTGATATCCTGGTTGTGCAACCAGCCTCAAAGGTTGGAGTTTTTCGAGTGTTCCTGGGTACCATATCAATATTCTATCGTGTCTACTGTTTCCTACTGGACATCTCCCGATTTTTCTCAAGCTGCCTTTATCGCAACCAACGCCGTTGTTGTCGGCTCAGTCAACATCGCAGCAGAGGTAAGCATTTGGTATGGTGCAGTGGTTAGGGGGGATGTAGAACGCATTGAAATTGGCGAATGCACAAACATTCAGGATGGAGCCATTTTACATGGTGATCCTGGTCTGCCAACAATCTTAGAAGATCATGTCACTATAGGCCATCGTGCTGTGGTACATTCTGCCCATATTGAACGTGGGAGTTTAATAGGCATTGGCGCAATCATTCTCAATGGAGTCCGAGTTGGTCATAGTAGCATCATTGGCGCTGGTGCAGTAGTAACCAAAGACATCCCACCATTTTCCCTAGTAGTAGGCATTCCTGCCAAAATCGCCCGTCAACTCACAAACACCGAAGCAGCAGAACTCATCGAACACGCCGAAAAATACCATAAATTAGCCCTAGTTCACGCCGGCAAGGGGACTGATATTGGTTTTCGACAGGTGACAGGTGACAGGTGACAGGTGGCAGTAAGAAGGGAATAGGGAGCAGGGGAGCAGGGGAGCAGGGGAGAATAAATAACCTCCTGACTCCTGACTCCTGCCTCCTGCCTTCTGCCTTCTGCCTCCTGATCAACTTCATCATTCTTTACACTTCCCCTTGGAAAAATACCCCACTTCAGATAAAAATAAAAATTGATAACTGTTGACAAAACTTTAATTTTTACATAACAGAGGTTTCTAGATATGGACATCGATACCCGTGTAGTCATCGTTTTAGCACCACTAGCCATAGCAGCTGGTTGGGCTGCTTTTAATATTGGTGCTGCTGCTATTAGACAAGTACAAAACTTTTTGAACAAAGAAGCTTAATTTAGGTAATTTAAGGGAACAGGGAATAGGGAACAGAAGACAAGAGGCAAGAGGCAAAGAGGCAAAAGAAAAATAATCTATTCTGTTCTCTGTCACCTGTCACCTGTCACCTGTCACCTATTCCTGTCACCTATTCCTGTGAACATCGACTCCTTACTCCAACCCTTTCAACTCTTTGGTGTTAATCTGGGACTATCCCGTATTGTCAAATTATTAGCAAATCTTGACAATCCCCATCATCAAGTTCCGGTCATTCATGTTGCTGGAACTAACGGTAAAGGTTCTGTTTGTGCTTACCTTTCCTCCGTACTTACTGAAGCTGGTTATCGGACAGGACGCTACACTTCCCCACATTTAGTAGATTGGACAGAACGCATCTGTGTAAACGAACAGCCAATAGAACCAGAAAGTTTGTCTCAATTAATACTACAAGTTCAAGCTGCCATTGACCAGAACGAAGAATCACCAACTCAGTTTGAAGTAATCACCGCAGCGGCTTGGTTATATTTTGCACAACAAAAAGTTGATATAGCCGTGGTGGAAGTCGGACTGGGAGGGCGTTTAGATGCGACAAATGTCTGTTCTCAGCCTTTAGTAACAGTTATTACATCTATTAGTCGGGAACACTGGCAACAACTAGGTCCCACAGTGGCTGATATTGCCGGAGAAAAAGCAGGTATTATTAAACCTGGATGTCCTGTAGTAGTTGGACCATTACCTACAGATGCCCAACAAGTTGTAATATCCCGTAGCTTAGAATTACAATGCCCAATTATTACCCCTCAACCTGCTCAGGAAATTAACCCTGGATGGGCAGAATATAAAAGATGGGGAGATGGGGAGAAAATAGAAGAATCGAAATCTACAATTAAATATCCTTTACCATTAAAGGGACAAATTCAATTAACAAATTCAGCTTTAGCTTTAGCAGCTTTAGAAATATTACAACAACAAGGCTGGAAAATTCCCGAACAAGCCATTATTAATGGCATAGGAAAAACCAAATGGCCAGGAAGAATGCAATGGTTCACCTGGAAAAAAGATAATAATACAAGTTATCAACTATTAATTGATGGCGCACATAACCCAGCTTCAGCAGAAGTTTTAAGAAATTATGTAGATAGTCTCACCCCACCCCCTCCCCGCAAGCAGGGAGGGGAGAATAATTGTGTAACTTGGGTAATGGGAATGTTAGCCACTAAAGATCATGGTGATATTTTTCAAGCATTATTAAAAACAGGAGATAAATTATATTTAGTACCTGTCCCCGATAGTAATTCAGCCAATCTGGATAATTTAACAAAATTAGCTCTTGAAACTTGCCTCGATTTAGGTTTTTGCAGCACCTATCCAGATGTATTTATCGCTTTAGATGCTGCTTTCACCTCGATAGATAACAGAGATAACTTAGTTGTTTTATGCGGTTCTCTCTATTTAATAGGATATTTTCTAGGTAATTGTTATTAGTCATTGGGAAAGAAGGGAACAGGAAACAGGGAATAGATATACTTAAAATTCAAAAACTTCTGCCTCCTGTCTCCTGCCTTCAATTACCGATTATTCCACTGTTGTGCTGCATCTTCTACAGCTTTATCTACCGTTTTTTGTCCTAACATTGCCGCTTGGAGATTTTCATAAATTGTCTTTTGCAAAAGTTTAAAATCTTTCAATTTCGGGGTTAAAACCTCTGCTTTTTGCATCTGTTCGGCGCTGATTATACGTCCCTTTTCCACAGTTGAAGCAGTAGCAGGAACTTCCTTAAAATAACTATCAGATAATGCTTTAACCGTTGAAGGTAAGACATTAGCAGCTTTAGAAAAAGCCAGTTGATTTTCGTCATTAGTAACGAATAAAGCAAATTTAACCGCTGCATCAGGGTGTTTGCTGGCACGGGGAATGACGATATTCATCACAGCCACATTTTTCTTACCAGTATCACCTGTAATTTGAGGTGCTATAGCCGAAGCTTGAGCAATTTTTGGTGCATTATTAGATATCGTCTTCAGAAACTCAGGACCAGAAGCTAAAAAAGTTGTTTCCCCAGATTGGTATAAATCAATTGCATGACGGTGGCCTTGTGTCAATGATTCTTTAGGTAGTAATCCTTTCTTATACAAATCTACCCAATACTGAAAAGCAGCTTTTCCTTGTGGTGTATTAAAACCCGCTTTTCCCTCAGCATTTACTAAAGTAACTCCCATTTGTACAAATGATTCCAATACCTCACCAGAATCTTGGGGTACAAAAGTGGCAAAAAAGGCGTATTTACCAGTTTTATCTTTAATTTGTTGCGCCGCTTGCGCTAATTCTGTATAAGTCGCAGGTGGTTTAATGATACCTGCTTGTTTTAACAAATCAGTGTTATAAATAGTTAACCTCGTGGTGAGATACCAGGGAATACCAAAACTCTTACCATTGAGGGTACTAGCTTGCCAAATATTTGGCAAATAGGAAGAACGAACTTCACTAGGAACTTTTGCATCCAAATCTAACCAGGCATTTCGTCCGGCTAGTTGGGAAGCAAAATCTGGGTTAAGGTTAACAACATCTGGTGGCGTTTTTGCGGAGACAGCTGTTAAAATCTTGTTCTCCATCGCTGCCCAAGGGACATCTACCCATTTCACTTTGATACTGGGGTTTTGTGATTCAAAAGTCGTAATGAGACTTTGGAAGTAGTTGGTAAATTGGGGTTGGAGTTGCATTGTCCAAAACTCAATGGTTGCGGCTTCTGAAGCAGCAGGTTTTGTGGTGGTGCCAACATTACCTGTGCTGCAACTTACCACCCAACTAGCTAATAAACCAATTAGCGCCCAAACAGTTAGATGTTTAAATTTTTGCGATCGAATCATCGTGGTAATATTTTTACGGTTAACAGGGGTGAAAAACTTATGCGGAAATGTCGAGATTATAAGCTATATAGATTACTTAGTAAGAACGCCAGTTACTAGTTAAGGGACTGGGGATTGGGAAGTGGGGACTGGGAAGAATAACCTTCTGACACCTGACTTTTGACTCCTTGTTCTAAAAATTTTCCATCTAGCAATCTTCTAGCAGGTAAAACTGTGGTAAACAACGTCTTTAGTAATCTTAGTAATCTTGGTAAACTCCTTGGTAAATCTAAGAAAGGTGTTGGTATTGAACTGGCACCAGATCGAATGAACATAGTTCAACTCCGTAAGCAACGCCAAGGCTTAAAAATAGAATCATTGACAACATTCCCTGTGCCAGAGGGGATAATTATCGACGGTCAAATTAACGACTCTCCCAGGATGGCGGAACTTATTCAGCAGGCAATGGCTGACAGCAAAATTAAAGCTTCCCGTGTTGCCACTTGTATACCAGGACGAGATGCTATTGTTCGCGTCATTCCTGTACCAGCCGAGTTGGATGATAAAGAGTTGCGTGAGATGGTGCTTAACCATGAGGCCGCCTTGTATTTGCCCTATCCACGAGAAGAAGCTGATGTAGATTATCAAAAATTGGGGTACTTTGTAGACGAGGATGGCATTGAAAAAGTACAAGTTCTTTTAGTTGCCACTCGCAAGGAAGTGACAGACACCTATATTAATACTTTTGCCGAGGCAGGATTAGCAGTTGATGTTTTAGAAATTAACAGTTTTGCCCTGATTCGGACTATTCGCGATCAGTTACGGCTATTCGGACCTCAAGAAGCAGCAGTGTTGGTTGATATTGAGTTTGACAGCACTGAAATCGCCATCATTATTAATGGAGTACCCCAATTTTCCCGTACTGTGCCTATAGGTACATATCAACTGCAAGCTGCTCTAGCCAGGGCAATGAATTTACCCACATCACGAGATATGGATATGTTGATGGATATGACTATTCCATCCCATACTCTAGATGCTGGAAAGACTGGGACTACTGGTGCTAATCCTGGTATGGGTCCTATGTTGAAAGTTCTGGGAGAATTATCAGATGAACTGCGCCGTTCTATTGATTTTTATATCAATCAGAGTGAAGGACTAGAAGTAGCACAGATTCTACTAGCTGGCACAGGAGGAGGACTTAAACAACTAGATGAATTCTTTACTCAAAGATTAGGTTTTCCAACTACCCAAATAGATCCGATTAGAGATTTGTCTTTGCAGGTAGAAGCTGAAAAATATCCCCCCGAGCAACGCCCTGGTTTGGGGATAGTGCTGGGTTTAGGAATGCGGGAGGCATAACAAAATGTACAGTTTGGATATTAACTTTCTTAAAGACCGCTCACCTGCTGAGTTGAATGAGAATAAACCCGTCAGACAACCAATTAATGTAGAAGATTTAAAACCAGCATTGTTGGGAGTAGGTGTGGGTTTATGTTTTCCCGCTTTGGTTTTTGTTGGTTCGTGGCTTTTACAAGGCCAAATTGATCGGTTAACGCAGCAAATCGGCAAACTAGAGCAGGAAAGTAAGGAATTAGACGGTAAAATAGCTAACATAACAAAAATCAAGGATGAAACAGCAAGTGTCAAAGATCAAACACAAGCTTTAGTGACAGTATTTGATCAAATTCGTCCTTGGTCAGCGATGTTACAAGATTTGCGCGATCGCATTCCCGCGAATGTGCAAGTTGAAACCATCAAGCAAATTCCACCCGTGATTCAAGCCCAGAACAGCGGGGTAACAAAACCTAGCAATCCTGCGGGGCTATTGGAAATTAATGGCTATGCTCGCTCTTTTAGTGATGTCAATGACTTCCTACTGAGTATGGGAAAATCTAAGTTATTGAGTGCCGCAGAAAGCCGAATTAGTACCGCAGAATTGGTTGATGCACCACCAATAACGGGTGCTATTCCACCTGAGACTAAATCTGAAGTAAAAATCAAACCCCCTCAAGTGGTTAAATACACTATTAAAGCTAGTCTGAGTAATGTACCAGCATCTGAATTAATTCGTGAGTTAGAGCAAAAAGGCACGGTCGGATTAGTCGATAGGATTCGTAGCCTACAAAAAACAGGAGCCATTGCGAAATGACACTGAGTGATGATTTAAGTTTTTCTCAAAATACCTTTGATGATGCCTCATCATCCTATCCCACTGCCTTTGGCATTACTTTTACACCACAAATTATAGGGGGTATAGTTGGTGGTTTAGGGTTTCTTGGTGGTGTTTATATGATAGTAAACACGGTCATGCCAGCTTGGAATAATTTTCAAGATTTGCAAACAAGAAATAATAACTTGCAAGGGGAAGTTGAGCAAAAAAGGCTCAAAGCCCAACAAATTGATAAGGTACTAGCAGAGTTAGCTCAGTCCAAGCAGCAACAAACCCAAGTTCTAGCGTTATTTGCTAATGAAAAAAGTTTGGATACCTTGCTGATTGATACCAGTCTCTTGGTGGATTCCAGTAATGCTCAAGTCCCTGGAACTAATGCCGTCAGAGCCAAACTCAAAAAGTTTGTGCCATCAGGAGATAAAGCAGAAATAATCACTGATAACAGTCTGGGAGAAAAAGTCAACAATAAGCTCAAACGCCAGACTATCAAGGTAGAAATTGAAGGCAATTTTGAACAAACTCAGGCAATTATGCGTAATATCGAGCGTTTGCAGCCTTTATTACTTGTTCAAAACTATGACTCCAAATTGATACCACCAGAGGTAGATAAGTCAGATGAGAAAAAGAAAGCAGTGCGAACTGGAATCGGGAAGCTGTCAACTTCTTTTGATTTAGTGGCATTAATGCCATTGACTGCTGAAGAATTGACAGAAATAGCAGCGAAAGCCGCTCCTCCAGCCCAGAAGTAACCCGCAAAAGTCCTGAGTGCTGATTTGTAACTAGAATGTAAATTCAATGTACAATAGGTTACTTTTAGATTTCTGGTTAACAAGTAGATATACAGGCTCGTTTTTATTTAAGGTGAGGAATGAACTGTGAAACAAGTTCATAGTAATGTTTTAATTTCTAGTGCTACTGCTTGTGTGCTTTTAGCAGCGCAGCCAGTTTTGGCACAGACCACTCAAATTACTGAAGTGAAACTAAATCCCGCTGATGGGGGAATTAGTGTAATTTTAACGACTTCTTCTGGTGATAAACCCCAAGTTTTCACCACAAAAAGAGATAAAGCCTTTTCTGAGTACGACCCAAACTACACCACTGGGAGGTACATCAGGTACAGGTACTACAGTAATTAACAACTCTAGTATACCATACGTTGTACCTGAAACAGGACAGGTTGTTGCACCTGGCCAACTCTTGATAATTCCAGGGGCAGCAGCATCAGTACCTACGCCAATTTCCCCAGCAACTTCAAACCCCTTGCAACCAGGTTTTACAGACATTACTCAGCCTACAAATGCTATCAGAACTGTATCTGGTACTGGTAGCACTCAAACGGTAACTACAACCCAAGGTGTACTTGGCCAGGCAACAGCAGCTTTACCCTCCCTGTACAAATTCCCCAGACGATTCCTTGCAAGTTTACAGGCTCAGGTTCAAAGCGGTAATGCCAAGATTTTGACTGATCCAACCCTAATTGTGCAAGAAGGACAGGATGCAGTAGTCAAGTTAACCTCAGAAGTGTATGGAGGTATTAGAGTAACAGACACACTCAGAGAACCGATCATCAAGGAAGCCGGGTTAACTTTAGCAGTTAGAGTAGACAGGATTGATGATAATGGTTTTGTGTCCTTGTCTGTTGCACCTACTGTATCTGCATTTGCTGGTAGCTCACCAACTCCTGATGGCAATATTGCCTTGTTAGCAGCTAGAAGTCTTCAATCGGGTACACTGCGCTTGCGAGATGGTCAAACATTAATTCTCAGTGGTATTATTCAAGACCAAGATAGAACTACTGTTTCTAAGCTGCCTATTTTGGGTGATATTCCTCTGCTTGGTTCCCTGTTTAGAAGAACAAACAGAACCAATGAACGCAGAGAGGTGATTGTGTTACTCACACCGCAGGTAATGGATGACTCGGAGCGTTCCAGCTACGGTTATAATTACACTCCTAGTCCACAGGTGCGGGATGTCCTTGAGCGTCGGGGCTTGAAGGTTCCTGGTAGACGGTAAACTGTGCATATACCCGAATTCTGTATGATTCGGGTATTTATATCACTTTAAGGGGTGGCAAATTCTGTGAATTCGCGCATTTCAGGAGCATGAAAAGCCAAGACTATATCTTGTTTTGGTACACCTTTTATCAGTAAAAGTGTAGCAATTCCTACTTCTGTGCCATCATGCTGTATCCAGATTTTGCCGTTTTTGATATCAATGTGTATATTGGGCGAAGTTTTACAATACTACATCCATGAGTGCGATTGTTTCCACGCCAACCAGTATGTAAGAGAATATAATGGTCGTTTTGGGTATCTATAACCGCTTGCGCTTCGACTTCTTCCGGTGAAAATCGTCTTTGCGCTTTTTCTAAAATTAAATTTGGAACAATTCGACGATCCTCTTCTACTGCCATTGAACAATTTTCTCCTGCTTTGGCTCATAAATGAGTAAGTTGATTTGATTTCTGGCAATTACTGACCGGGTAAAACGACGCCGAAAGAATGATTGATAAAACCATCCTTTGTCATGTAACATTTCCTGACTCGTAACCTCAAAACATTAGTACCAATTTTAATTCTAAAGAAAAAAATAACTTTTGTTCCCAGTCCCCAGTCCCCACTTCCCAGTCCCCAATACCCAGTACCCAAGTAAGTATTTATGCTTAAAAATAGGTTGTTTCCAGGGCAACAATGAAGCAAAAAACACAATAAATCCTGAAATCTATATAAATTAATGCTTTCATCTATCCACTTCTGGCTACAACACCTTAGAATGATTCATTGAAAAGTCGAGCCAATCTGATTTACAGCGGTTTTGAGTGTAAATACTCTTAAGGGACGATTTTTGTAGTTCTGCCAACAGAGATTTCCGTAAAGATGCGACAAAGTACATCTTGAAAAAATCTCAAGTAAACCTCAAGGAGTTTGATATGAACAAAGGCGAATTAGTTGATGCAGTGGCTGAAAAGGCTAGTGTGACTAAAAAACAAGCTGATGCTGTCTTAAGTGCCGCCATAGACACTATTATTGAGGCTGTTGCCTCTGGTGATAAAGTCACTTTGGTAGGATTTGGTTCTTTTGAATCACGGGAACGCAAAGCTCGTGAAGGTCGCAACCCCAAAACCAATGAAAAAATGGAAATCCCAGCCACCAAGGTTCCCGCCTTCTCTGCTGGGAAACTATTTAGAGAAAGGGTAGCACCCCCAAAAGAGTAGATTCTGTTCTAGGAAATCTATTTTTGATGCGACAACAAGCACACGGGGGAAATTTAGCTTGGGCAGCAGCATTAGCTGGCTGTCCCCCTGATGCTATTGTCGATTTTTCTGCCAGCATCAGCCCGTTGGGACCACCAAGCAGTGTTATTGCTGCGATTGTGTCCCAACTTGGTAATCTTAAACACTATCCTGACCCGGATTATAGTGAACTAAAACTAGCTCTGGGTCATTTCCATCAACTACCTTCTGAGTGGATTTTGCCAGGAAATGGTTCCGCAGAATTATTGACTTTAGCAGGTAGGGAATTAGCGCAATTAGCGGCTACAGTTTTAATAACTCCAGCCTTTGGCGATTACTACCGCACCCTAGCGGCTTATAACGCTAAAGTGCTGGAGGTTTCTGTTGATTTGAAGGCAGAAGGCAAAAGGCAGGAAGCAGAAGGCAGAAGGCAGGAGAAGAAATTTCCCCTCTGCTCCCCTGCTCCCCTGCTCCCCTGCTCGCCAAACCAAAAATACGGGTTACTGCTAAATAACCCACACAACCCGACGGGGAAGCTATTTTTACGGGATGAGATTTTGCCCTACCTGAAAGATTTTGCTTTGGTGGTGGTGGATGAAGCGTTTATGGATTTTCTGCCTCCTGATCAGGAACAAAGTTTGATTGGGTTGGTGCAGGAATATGAGAATTTGGTGATATTGCGATCGCTGACAAAATTTTACAGTTTACCAGGGTTAAGGTTAGGATATGCGATCGCTCACCCTGATCGTCTAACTAAATGGCAATCGTGGCGAGATCCCTGGCCAGTAAATACCCTAGCAGCCGCAGCAGCGATCGCAGCACTCCAAGATACAGAATTTCAACAACAGACCTGGAAATGGCTACCACAGGCACGAAATCAACTATTTCAGGGTTTAGTTGAACATCCGGGATTAAGACCCCTAGAAGGCGCTGTTAACTACCTACTGGTAGAGTCTCAATACTCAACTTCTGAGTTACAAGAAAAGTTACTCCGACAGTACCAAATTTTAATTCGTGATTGTCTTAGCTTTAAAGAATTAGGCGATCGCTTCTTCCGCGTCGCTGTCCGTTCCGAATCTGATAACCAACGCTTATTAACAGCCCTTAAATCAGTGATCAGTTAATTGGGGACTGGGGACTGGGGACTGGGGACTGGGGACTGGGGACTGGGGGGAATAACCTTCTAACTCTTTCTTGCCTTTTGCCTTCTCCCACTGACTAATGACCAATGACCAATGACCAATGACCAATGACTAATGAAAATTGATTACGATATTGTAATTATTGGCGGCAGTATTGCCGGATACCAAGCAGCTTTGACTGCAACTCAACTACACGCGAAGGTTGCCTTAGTACAGCCGCAAGTCAACTATGAATTGAATTATCATTACGCATTCAACAATCTAGGTAAAATCTCCCAAGACTGCCTTGATATGGCAAATCTTGGCATTATTACCCAGGATAAAAATACTGCACCGGATATTCACCTGGGCGAGCCAATTAGTAATACGGTAGTACAAAAAAAATCAGGAATACCAATATATCAAACTAATTGCTTCTATTCTTACAAGCAAGCGATGTTGTATGCTCAAGGTATTGCAGCAAATTTCAACCAAGTTAATTCTCTTGCTAATTTAGCTGCCCAAGGGGTAGATGTGATTATTGGTAGTGGGAAATTTTCAACTTCTCAACCACTAACTTTTGCAGTTAATGACCGAATTTTAAGCGCCCGTACCTATTTACTTGCTTGTGGTTCACGTCCTCAAATTCCTGATATTGAAGGCTTACAAACTACAGGTTATGTCACCTTAGCTAATATTTGGCAATTTTTAGAAAAATCGAACTCCCCCAAAAATTGGATCATTCTGGGTGGTTTACCCCAAAGTATTGAAATTGCTCAAACTTTAGCCCGGTTAGGTTGCAGCATCAATTTGATAGTCAACCATCCTAGTGTTTTTTCTCATCTTGATCCAGAAATAGCCGAATTATTGATAGCAGAATTAGAAGCTGATGGGGTGCGAATCTTTCAGCAAACAATAGTAACTCAAGTGCGACAAATTGAAGATAAAAAATGGGTTCAAGCTGGAGATAAAGCCATTGAAACGGATGAAATTTTAGTTGCAACTGCACAACAACCAAATATAGAGTTTTTGAATTTAGCAGCCGCAGGAGTGAAGTGGCATTCACGCCGTTTAGTTGTGAATGAGAAACTACAAACTACAAATCAAAGAATTTACGCTTGTGGTGATATCATAGGCGGTTATGACATAGCCAACGTTGCTAATTATGAAGCTAAAATCGCTGTAAAGAATGCTCTATTTTATCCGAGGCTTTCCGTTAATTATCGTTGTATTCCTTGGGTGATATCTTCTCAGCCAATGGTAGCACAAGTAGGTTTAACAGAGACCCAAGCTAAACGTCGATATAGTAAAAATCAAGTTTTAGTTTTCAAGAACTATTTTAAAACAATAACAGCAGCGCAAATTAAAAACGAAATTACAGGTATTTGTAAATTAACTGTTTTGGAGAATGGTAAAATTTTGGGATGTTCTATATTAGGTGCAGAAGCAGGAGAGTTAATTAATTTAATTGCCTTAGCAATGTCCCAAAATCTAAAAATTGAGAACTTAGAGAATTTAGCTTCTGTTTATCCCAGTTTTTCGGAAATCTTAGAACAAACCGCAAGAGGATGGAGTCAGCAAAGGCTGAATAAAAATCAAGTTTTGCAAGAATTTCTACAAAGTTTCTTCCATTTACGTCGAGATTGGAATTTATAAACTACCAGATCCCCGACTTCTTCAAGAAGTCGGGGATCTGATTGATTGACATCTGACACATTATTTATTTTTTTCACTGTTGCGCTTGAGAGTTTTTTCTGTTAAAGAAACACTACCAATACCTTGAAGAATACCACGGGCAACTAAACCTAAACCTCTACCAATGATTTGCGTTAGGATGAAGACAATACCACTACCTAAAAAAGATAATAAAGATTGTAACCGAGGTGCGATCGCATCCCTAAATTCTAACAGTAATGTCACCACTAAAGGAACACCAGACAGCTTTGCTAACTCTTGGTTCCGAGGGGCATAGATTGATATCTCGGCAATACCACGAGGTGCAAATACAAATAGTTCATAGCGACTTTCAAAAATTGCTTGGGGTTCATTTACGTAATTATTTAACCTGTATTTCCAAGATAAATTATTTCTAAACCTTTCAATTTCTCTTGTTGAGATCAAGTGACGATCATAAAAATTTTGTTTAATAGGTTCTACATCTGCTAAAAAATTTAGTAATGGTTGTACTACACCATTGGCAACATGAATTAATAAATTTTCTAAAATCATTGATGCTTGAGAATTTGCAGGTTCGCTCCCTGCTGAATAGGATGTATTATCAACATATAAATCTATTTGCCAAAGTAGATAAGAAAACAATTCTTCTACCAAGGGAATTTTATTGAGGATTTCAGTTTCTACACCTGCTGCATTATTCAACAAAAAATCGACTATTTCTATATTTATCTCGCCTACAGTTATCCGCGAAAACTTGCCATAAAAGTTTGTCATGGCTGATTTCCATAAATTATTTAAGATTCTATTTTTTAACTCAGGTAGTTGCTTAATTTCAAGTGGTGGACTGCGTAGTTCATCTAATTCTTGAGATACTTTTTGTAAGATGAAATAAAGTAGTTCTCTTTTTTTGTCTTCACGAAGAATGTCAATTTCTAAAGGTATGTCTGTAAGATTTTCTAAAGGGAACTGGAGTTTATTAATACAAGATGCAAATAATGTCGATTGTAGTGCTTTGGGACTCAGTAAAGGCGGTACAACAGTTTGCATTTGTTGTAATTCTGGTTTACTAATGGCGCTAGTGAGGTAAGAAATAGGTGGAGGTAGTGGTTGAGGTGTCTGTATTGGTTGTCTTTCCTCTGGTGCAGCTAATAAGTGATTAACTAGCCAACGCGCAGCTAACAATTCTCGGCGTTGTCCTGCGAGAATGGCTTTATCTAATATTGGTAGTCCGGGTATTTTTAATTGTGATGCAACTGCGGTGAGAGTATTATTAATATGATTGATTCCTGACAACCGGATATTATTCCTTAGTCTGGCAAAAGGTAAATGAGGTGATGGGGAATTTATTCCTGCTGTTCCTGACCAATAATAATAACCACCATTTGCTATTTCTTGCATGATGGGGACTAATTCAGAAATGGATATACCTTTAGGACAATAGCCATTTGCACCTGTATTTTTTGCTGCTAACAGCAGTTCTGGTGTAGAGACAGAACTCAGTAGTAAAATGGGTATATGAGGGTATAAAGCCTTGATTTGTCTACAAAATTGCAAACCTAGCTGTTGAGATTCGCTAGAACTGCCATTTCCTAATTCTAAAACTATTAAATTGACTTGGTTTTGCTCAGGTGTGGCAATTTCCGCTAAAACCTGCAAGGCAGCCGTATCTGTGGGTACATCGGCTACTACTTGTAGGTGAGGAATTGTTTCTAGAGCTACCCTTAATCCTAGACGAAAGATGGGATCTGGGTCGATTAACAATAATTTTAAGTGTAAAGGGCGATCGCTCATATTCAGGTCAAATACGGATAGACTTTGTTCCCAGCCAAAAAACCGCTGTCATACCTAGCTGAGTGATTTCCATTTTCACCTGTTTTCGCCACTTTATTTATTGCTGGTGGTAATGTAAAAGATAAGTCAGTTGCTAATGAGCAGTGGCTAATGATTAATGACCATTCTCATCTGATTGTAGGTTACGGTGTCCAAAAAAGTTAATAGTGTAGCCACTAATCTTGACTCCTGTCTGCGCTTCAACTTGATCAATCAACTCTGTGGGTAGTTCTATATGCACATCCAAAATTTGATTTGTATCTATACAGTTGACGTGGCTGTGGGCATCACTGATATTACCGTATAAACGCCCATCACAATGTTCAATACACTCAATAATACCCTGACTGGATAAGGCTTCTAAATTTTGATAAACAGAAGTATGACCAATGTCTTTACCTTGTTGGTTCAAGCGATCATAAATCTCTCTGGCTGAAAGATGTTCATTTGCTTGCCAGAGTAATTCTAGAATAAAACGTCGCTGGCGGCTGACGCGCATACCCAGCATTTGACACCGATCTAGAGCATCTTCTAAGGAACGAATTGCTTTTGTAGAAATAGCTGGCTTTTGCATATTTCAGTTTTAACTATAGGGATAGTTTTACCCTTCAAAGACGATTGCTGATTTTTATACGGAAGGATATTACATACAACTTTTTTTTGCTTATACCTGTATTGTTGACGCTGAATGCTCTATTAATCACAGGTTAAAGCAAGTTTGGTCTTTGATTGACAGTTGCGTTGTCACATCCCAACTTTAAAACAAACTCATTACAACTTTAGCTTAAAAATGCTGTAAATGTCCAGGTGATCGGTGGCGTATCTTGATTAACCATATATAATATTACAATTAATTAGTAGTATAAATACTTAATAAGCCAATAATGACCCAAGAAATTGTCATGTGTATTGTGGGCAAATATTATATGTAAGCCTATTAAAAGGGAACAGGGAAATCCCCATAATTAAAATTAGGGGATTTGAACGGACGTATTTTTGAAGCACTACGTGTCTTTCGACAAATGTTTTTACCTCTTTTCATCAATAAATTTAGGGGATTGAAACCCACTATTCGGGCAGGATTTTACAACTGTTCCCTATTCCCTTTTCCCTACCCGAAGGGCTTGGTCAATAGAGAGTAGCGTCAATGCCTAAAAACTGCTACTGTGGATTCTCGATACCACATTTGAGCAATCAAAAAAGCAGCCAAAAAGTCAATGACAATCACAATCAGCCTCAATAGCAACTCCATTAACAATCTGGATTTGTCACCTGCATTAACGGTGATTGAACCACTGCTGCAAGAGGAATCCATTACATCCCAGGAACAGCAACTGCGCTTTGAAATTAACTACACACGGGAAGCAAATGATCCAAGGGAGCTTTCAGAAATTCCAGAGGTAAGGTTGTGGTTTGTGCGTTTAGATGCGAAATATCCGTGGTTGCCATTTTTACTAGACTGGAAAGCTGGGGAATTGGCGCGTTATACTGCTATGCTAGTACCCCATCAATTTAGTTCTAAAGAAGGTATACAGTACAACCCTGAAGCCTTAGAAATCTTTTTGATGCACAAAATTTTTATTTTGAGTGATTGGCTAAAACAGCAAAGTATTCCTACTCAATTCCGGCTTAAGTCTCTAGCCCAAATCCTGGGTTATGAATTAGAAGATGCTTTCTTTGAAATGATTGAACAAAGGTAAGAATTCAGGAGTCAGGAGTCAGGAGTCAGAATGCTTGTCATCTCATGATTCTCTACAATATAAATTTTGGATTTTAGATTTTTCATTCAATCCAAAATCCAAAATCTAAAACTAATAGTCAAGCTCCCCAGATTTTTTCTAAAACGGTTGCGGGTGGAATATCTGCCATTTTTCCTGTGGGGGATTTAATCGCTTGGAATTTATCACTTGTTGGTAATAACTTTCCGGGGTCTGTATAACCTAGTAGGGCGATAGTATAAGTTTGTACGGCTACAGCAAGTTGTAATGGCACACTGTTGATGGATAACATCAAACTTGCACCACCAATTATGGCAGTTAATTTGCCAATATCATCAGGGGAAATCACTTTAATACCTGGACAATATTCTAGAAGCGATGACAAAAATTGATCATCATCAGTTTCTTTAATTACCACCACGGGTAAATCAGGCTGTTTGTGTTGAAAATCTTGAATAATTTGCTGCCAACCAGCTACAGGATAGCTGGTATCTGCACCATCGATTTGGGACAACTTGCCAGAACCACCATAAATTAGGATGTAACCTGTTTCATTTATCCCCAATCGTTTTTGTTGTTGCTGCGCCCATTCAATATCTGGTTTAAGTACATTTACTGCTAACTCTGGGCATAGTGTATTAATCCCCAAAGGTCGCAACAGGTCATGATACATGGCAGGCACATATTTGGATGTGTTCGCAGATACAACGTTCGTGAGAAAACCTGCACCCTTGCTTTTGAAGCCAATACGTGTAGGAATTCCTGTCAACCAGAGAAATAAACCCACAAACCAACTTTCCCCAGCAGTAATGGCGACATCATATTCGCGATCGCGAATCGTGCCTACCAAGTTACCCCAATCTGCTAAACTATTACGATCTTTGTAATCAAAGGTCAATACCTCGTGAACTGACTTGCTCACTTGGTAGGCAGCCTTTGACCGGGGTTCCACAACGACATCTATCTGCGCGTCCGGATACGAACGCTTGAGATCATCCAAAGTGGGAAAAAAGAGAATTTGGTCGCCAATTGAACCAGGTACAAGGGCTACTACTCGCATAAATAATATATTTATTGACGCTTATCGTCCTTATTTTAGGGGAAATAGGTAATGGTGATTGGTGATTGGTGATTGGTAATTGGTAATTGGTAATTGGGTTAAATTTTCATTAAACTCCTGCCTCCTGACTCCTGCTATTTAAAAAATCGAGGAAAGTTGTGTATTTATTAATTCCTGCCGCAGGTAGCGGCAAAAGAATGGGTGCTGATCGCAATAAACTTTTACTACAGGTAAGCTCAAAAACGCTGATTGCTTGGACTTTGTTAGCTGCGGAAGCTGCGAGTGCTATCAGTTGGATTGGGATTATTTCCCAACCTCACGACTGGGATGACTTCAAAGAGATTATGGCTGATTTAAAGCTCTCTAAACCAGTGGAATTTATTCCCGGTGGTTCCACCCGCCAAGAGTCGGTTTACAATGGCTTGCTGGCTCTCCCAGAGGCTGCTGAACAAGTATTAATTCATGACGGGGCGAGATGTTTAGCTACACCTGATTTACTCAATGCCTGTGCAGCGGCTATTCGTCATTGTCCGGGGTTAATTGCGGCTATACCTGTAAAAGACACAATTAAAGTTGTGGATGAAAACGGCATAATTGAAAGTACACCTAACCGAGAACAACTTTGGGCGGCTCAAACTCCCCAAGGGTTTGATGTGAAGTTGTTGAAAGAATGTCATGCTGAAGGTGTGCGTCAAGGGTGGGAAGTGACGGATGATGCAGCTTTGTTTGAAAGATGTGGAATTGAAGTACGGATAGTACCAGGAGAGGAAACTAATTTGAAAGTGACGACTCCTCAAGATTTAGCGATCGCAGAATTTATTCTAAGTGACAGGTGACAGGTGATTGGGGACTGGGAATAAATATGTTTCTTTCTTCTGACTCCTGTACGGGCGAAGCATTCGGAAAATAAACTTGGGAAAAAACCGATAATTTATCGCCCGAATGCTGATGCTTCCAGCACGCTCCGCGAACGCCCCTACGACTCAATATAATTTTTAAATATGTCCAAGCAGAACATAGCCATAGCAATCAAAATAGAAGCGATTTTGTATTTAAAGGGTAAACCCTTATCTTTGAGTGAAATTGCCGATTATGCTGGGTGCGATCGCGCTACAGCTGAAGAAGGAATAATTGAACTCATGGATAATTATGCCCGTCGAGATAGTGCGCTCGAAGTCGTAGAAACATCAAATGGTTATAGTTTGCAAGTAAGGTCAGATTTTCATGATTTAGTCAAAATTTTGATACCTGTAGAATTAGGTGTAGGAGCTTTGCGGACTTTAGCAGCGATCGCTCTCAACAGTCCCATCCTCCAAAGCGATTTGATTGAACTACGCGGTTCAGGTGTATATCAGCACGTTCCTGAACTGGTAGAATTAGGATTTGTTCGCAAACGCCGAGATGGAGAATCTCGTTCGTACTCATTACAAGTCACACCGAAATTTCACCAATATTTTCAAATTGATCAACTTCCTGAAATTATTCCCAAAACAGTGAAAGAACAGCAGTTAGAACTAGAGTTAGAGGTGACAGGTGATAGGTGATTGGGGACTGGGTACTGGGTACTGGGGACTAGGAAGATGGGGAGAAAATTCTTTACCTATTCCCTGTTTTGATAAATGCGCTAGGCTTGTGCTATGGTTTAGACTAGAATTAGCAACTAAGCTAAGATGAATTGCCAATGGTGTTTGATCCTGACTTTTTGAATGACAACTCTGAGGAACACACTAATCAGCTTCTGAACGATCAATTGGGGGAAAACCCGAATCAGTTATTGAAATATTTACAACATCAATCTCCCGACGTTCTAGCCCGTGTAGCCCAGTCTGTCAGCCCGGAAATTAAACAAATCATTTCCCAGAATGTCCAAGGACTAGTGGGAATGCTCCCAGCAGAGAGTTTTAATGTCCAAATTACTACAGATCGGGATAACTTAGCGGGGCTGTTAGCATCAGCAATGATGACTGGTTATTTTTTGCGCCAGATGGAACAAAGAATGCAATTAGAGCATTTGTCTAATCAATAGTTAAGAGTACAGACGTGATCAACTACGCCTGTACTACTAACTAATTTGGGGTGTCAGTTCCTGAGCGTACTTTGAAGGTTTGAGTTTTGCCCTTACGGTTGACTTCGATTTCAAGAATCTCTCCGACTTGACTTGAATCAATAATCTTCTGTAATTGGGCTGTGATGTTGACTGGTTTACCGTTGATTTTTTGAATCACGTCTCCGGGGATCAATCCTCCTTGGTCTGCTGTTGAATCTTTGAGAACTTTCTTAATCACAATGCCAACATCTGGCTGAATGCTGAGTTGATTATCCTGATTCAACTGCTGTTTTTTGGTAGGTGAAAGGTCTGCTATTTCAATGCCCAAAGAAGGATGATCTGCTTTTCCCTTAGTCAATAGCTCATTAGCTATGCGAGCGGCAGTTTCAATGGGAATAGCAAAACCCAGCCCTTGAGCATCGGTGCGGATAGCGGTATTAACGCCGATAACTTCACCTTGGGCATTTAAGAGGGGTCCGCCAGAGTTACCAGGGTTAATGGCTGCATCGGTTTGGATGAAGCTAACGCGTTTATTGGGAACGCCTACCTGGGTGCTGGTGCGGCCGGTGGCGCTGATGATACCAATAGTGACAGTATTATCTAAACCTAAAGGATTGCCAATAGCGATCGCCCACTGACCAGGAATTAAGTTTTGTGAATTGCCTAACTTAACGGTAGGCAATTTATCCGCAGGAATTTTGACTACTGCTACATCGGTGACAGCATCAACCCCCACCACCTTACCCTCAAAAGTTCGGCCATCTTTGAGGGTAACTAATACTGTATCTGTCTGTGCGACTACATGAGCATTGGTTAATAATTGACCATCGGCGCTTAAAATAAACCCTGATCCTGTACCGCGCTCAATTCGTTCTTGAGGAATTGGTTCTTCGTCTTCTCCAAAAAAACGCCGCCACACAGGATTTTTAAAAGCTTCAAAAATCGGATTTGCCACTTTTCGAGTAGCATTAATTCGTACAACCGCAGGGCCTACTTTCTGTACAGCAGTAGCAATAAAGTTTACATTATCGCCGCCAACAGAATTCGTCATCCCCTGAGAAGGATAAGCAATCACAGATTCTGAAGGTACAGCCACTGTGACATTTTTTAACTCTTGAAAAGAGCCATTGCTAGGCAAATATCGACTACCAAACACACCAAGACTACTGCCAATAGCCACTAAAAACAGGTAAACGGCTAATTCCTTCACAGATAACTTCATAATTAATTAAGAATAATTACGCTCACAGAAAGAGAGTTACTAATTTCTCAGTGTAGTCAAGCAATTGATAAGTGAACAGATTAATTTACATCACTTTGAATACATTATTGGGGATCATTTTCAGTCAAGCAAAAAAATCATCCCATATTGAAGATTCCCCAACTAAAATCTAGAATTAGCAATTTCTGGACTGGTTGACATGACTTTTCGCTATCGTCCAATGTTTCTCTGTAGCTTAATTAGCACTTTGGGGCTAATATCCCCACTAAAAGAACTGAAAAGCGCCAATGCTGCTGAACCAAGTTGTCCAACTCCCGCTTTATCTCGCATCCAAAAACATCAAGTTACTCGTGGTGAGACTTTAGATAGCATAGCCCAACGATACAAACTCATGCCAGCAACAATTATTAACATGAATCCATCTGTAAATAACGGCACAGTTACAACTGGTAGTCAGCTTCAGATTCCCCCCTTCAATGGAATTGTAGTACAAGTACCTAATGGTCAAACTTGGCGACAGGTGGCCGCAAATTACAAAGTTCGGCCAGATACTTTATTTGAGATCAATGGTTGTCAACAAAACCCCAGAGTTGTATTTGTTCCCAGTGTTTCTGGGGTGACAGGAACGCCGAATCGGATTACTGCTTCATCTGGTGTACAAACTGCACCATCAGAAAGTATAACCGGATATCCTTTAGCTAATCCTACAACTGTAGCCTTAGCTTATGGGTGGCAAATTCATCCGATTACAGGTAAAGTTTTCTTTCATAGTGGTGTAGATTTAGTAGCACCAGTGGGTACACCTGTGGAAGCGATCGCTCCCGGTATTGTAGTATTTGCTAAAGACCAGGCCAGCTACGGCAAATTAGTCATTATTAATCACGCAGGTGGACTGCAAACTCGTTACGCCCAATTAGAAACAATTCAAGTTACCCTGGGACAAAATATAAAACCAGGTGACATATTAGGAACTGTTGGTGCTACAGGACAACCAACGTCTAGAGAAACACACCTACACTTTGAAATCCGTGCTAATGAACCTCTTGGTTGGGCGGCAAAAGATCCAAAAGAGTATTTGACAAAATGAGGAACAGGTGACAGGGAAGAGAGGAGGGGAGCAGGGGAGGTTAATGACCCAATTACCAATTACCCATTACCAATTCTGTTGATTTAATGATGTGCATTCCTGCCGCTGCAAATCTAGCAAAGCTGGCGTTAGCTTGTTCTGTGTAGTCAACAATTCCCGGAACCACAACAGGTGAGGTGCAATCTTCTAACAGATAGATTTTATTTGTCAGGGTGCTATCTATCTGTTGAATTTCTGTTAATAAATCGTCAATTGTCCACGCCACACAATGACTTTTTGCTTGTCCACCAATAATCACCGCATCATATTCTAAAAGTTGTTTGATCAATTTTGTGTTTTTTTGTCCAATTGGTTTTTCATCAAATCCTGTTAAAACTTCGGGACGTAAAATAGAATAATTTTCTGTTAAGGGATTTTCTCCTTTTAATTCAAATTGGGTTTGACTTTGACGGGCGATACTATGAAAAAAGATTGCTTCTTCTACCGCTGAAACCAAAGCATGACCAATTCCCCCTAACATAGAATGATAAGGCCAAACTGTGAGGGGATATTTCCCATCTTGACTAAGTTGTTGAACATAATGAAAAGCTTGTTTTTTCAGAAGTTCATAATCACCATTTGTCACACTATTAGCAACTGCTGGGTTAACTTGCCAAATACCTGCTTCAATATCTGCGGGTGTGATATTAGTTGCTGCTGGTGTAGGATGTTCTCCATCTGCATTGATCCAAAAAATTGGATGAAAAATTTGCATAGTTGTGTGAGTATCTAGGGTAGGGATAATTTTGGTAATTATGCCCAAGTGGCGATAAATAAACTCACACAATCTTTGATTATCTTCAACTGCACCAGTTCCAGTTTGTCCACCTACATATAATTCAAAATCAGGAATACAAAAGGTATTTTGGACATCTATTAATAATAGACAAATGCGGTTTTTATCTATGGATGCTGGGGGGATATTATATTGTTTTGTCGATGCTTCCGCTGCCGATGCAAGTTGTTGATAAGGTACGCGGTATACTTCACCGACTTTGTTGGGGTTGAAGTGGGGAGGAATGGGGAGTCGGGTTGGTTGTGTCATGGGTTTATTTAAACTTGGGAATATACAAATGCTGTTATAATTTCGTGATTGCGTTAAATTTTACCTCAGCTAGATGACGGAATCATGCCTGACTCTCCTACAAATATAGACCTTTCTGCGCTTAATCTAGACCAAACTCAACTCAGAGCAATTGAGCAATTACTTAATAAGATTGAGTTGCTAATTAAACAAGATTCCGTAACGGCTGAAACATATATTTATAAGCTAAATAACGAGATTATACAACTGAAGAATCAAAAAAGCCGGGCTAACAGTGGCATGGTTCCTGCCAGTATTCATGAATTAAAAACAGCTTTTCAGATTCACTTAGGTATAATTAAGGCTCAAGAGCATCAAAGTATTTCCTCACACTTGCTTATATTTTATGCTGTGGAGTGCGGACTAAAAAGGATCTGGCTTATAAGAAGAGGTTTAAAGGGAACTGATGAAATCCATGATCAAACAATGCTCACAAAAGATGGACATAACTTAGGCAGATGGGTTAAGGAACTGAGATTACCAGCTACAATAATTGGTAAGTATCCTGATTATGATAAAATTCCCCGGTTTCATCTTGCTAAGGATGGCTCTATTCACGATCTGAAACAATCTCACCAAGTTTGGCGATATGGTATTGAAATAAAACCCGAAGATGAAAGTAACTTAGTTGAATGGCTAAAGAGTGTTTGTTCTTGGATTGAGGAAAATATTAATCTAAGAAGATGACAAATTTTTAGCTAAGTAATTATAAAACGTTTATTGTATTGTTATCACAAAGATTAAATATTATGATTTCTACAGATATCCTGCTTAACGCTTGGTTAGATATTCGTCTTTATACTTGGGTTGATGTTGAAGAAGTTTTACTTCGCATTCAAGAAAAAAGTGATTTACCAAATTGGTTAGTTTCGGTACAAGCTTATTGGGATAGTTTAACAATCGGAATTCGTCCTGGTACTCAGGATGATGCAAAAAGCTGGCTAAAAAATGTATATGATAATCGATTCAGAATTGATGAAGAAGATGATAGGGTAGACGGACTAATCATTTTAGAGAGTTTACCTAATAAACCACAAATTTTACCAGTAATTTTTGAAGAAACAGAGGAAGCTCATCGTATTCCTAGACTAACACCAAGTTTAGCAAGACCAGGAATAATTATTCCAAATCGTCACGTTAGCGATAGAGAACTTCCACCAAGTTTTGACCCAGATTTCCCGCCAATAGTAGCTTTTCATTCCTTTAAAGGCGGTGTAGGACGCACAACCAATGCTATTGCTTTTGCTCAGGCTTTAATAGATGGAAACTATCGTGTACTGTTGGTAGATGGTGATTTAGAAGCACCAGGCATTAGTTGGCTTTTAGAGCAAAGACTACCTTCTCCACCTGTATCTTTTGCTGACTTAATTGCTTTGGTTCATGGTGATCCAGATCCAAAAGCAACGGATTCAATTGGATTAGTTGCTGATAGACTTCAGAATGCTTTTATTGATAATATTTATTTCTTGCCAGCATTCCGTTCGACTAAAAGATTTACTTCATTAGAAATTAAACCTGAGCATCTTATTCAAGGCGCAAAAAATCCATTTATACTGACACAAATACTGGCAGATTTAGGTAAGACTTTAAATGTAGATGTTGTTTTAGTTGACTTACGTGCAGGACTGTCTGAATTGTCTACAGGACTGATTTTAGATCCACGAGTTTACCGTGTTTTTGTTACAACTTTGAGTGGACAATCGATTGCAGGTACAAAGCAACTTCTAGAACTAGTGGGAGAAAGAGCGCCTTCGGTAAGAGAAACAGATCCATTACCCATAATAATTATAAGTCAAGTTCCCGAAGAATTAAAGAAATCTGAATTATTACAAGATGAAAATAAGAATCTTGATAATCTTCTTCTTGATACGTCTGAATTCTTTTTAGAAAAAGATATACAAAGTTCAGAAGAAAATAACATTGATTCATCTAGATACGTTTTTGGAGAAGTCATAAGACATTTAAACCTAACCACTGGATTTTCTGATAGTTTACTAGTGTTACCGACAACATGGGAAAAAGTAAATTCTCGTCTTCATCGTTCTGGAATTGTTGATAATTTACGTCCATTGCTAGATGTATTACCCATAAAGCAAACTCAAACAATTAAGGAAGATATTCGCTCAATTAGCGATCATCCTCCCGCTATAAAATCTCAAAGAGAAAGCCTTAGAGATATTAGTAAAAAATTGGTGTATGCTGAAACGGCAGAAATCAAACAGTTTTTACCTACTATTCCTCTACGTCACTTGGCTTCAGATCACAGACACCAAATTCCGATTACAGTTGTAGTTGGAGCTAAAGGTTCTGGAAAAACTTACACTTTTTTACAAATTATTCACAGAGAAAATTGGCAAAAATTTGCAGAAGATGCTTGCGCAACTCAAGTTCAGGTTGATGCTATCATTTCCCCTATTTTGGCATCAAACAATCTTAAGCCTGAAGATGTGAAACTAGTGGCAGATGTTCAAAAAAAGGCAGCACAAGCATTAGGCTTTGAAAATCCTCAAGAAATCCAAATTATTCGTGAAAACATTGAAAATTTTTGTCAGCAGGATCTTCTTGAAGGTCAGTGGAGAGAACATTGGTTAGATGTCATTGCTTGGGGTGTGGGATTCCAGCCTGAGCAAAAAGGGGCTGGTAGAGCATTAACAGAACATTTGTTTTCCCAGCAACAGCGATTGCTAGTAGTTATTGATGGACTGGAAGATCTTTTCCAAGATTTCGCTAGTGACAAAACTCAACAGAAAGCATTGCGAGCTTTACTTCAAGCAGTTCCAGAGTGGCTGGGACAGCAACCAGGTCGTTTTTTAGGCATTCTCATTTTTATTAGACGTGATATGGTTTTGTCAGCTATACTGCAAAATGCAGCTCAGATGATGGCACGCTACGAGCCTTATGCTTTGAAGTGGAATAGAGAAGAAGCTTTAAGACTAGTAGCTTGGGTTACTTCTTTATCACCTAGTATCTCACTTATATCACAAAATACCTCACATAAGGCTATTGTAGAAGAACTTCAGAAAATGAAAGAAGAGGAGCTAACACAGATTTTAGTTCCTCTATGGGGGAAAAAAGTGGGTACTGATACCTCCAAGGAAGCTGCTTCAGCTAGATTTGTAATAGCAGCACTTTCAGACTTTAGAGGACAAATTCAATCACGAGATTTAATGCGTCTTCTTTACTTAGCAGCGGAAGCTTCTGTAGATGATAATGATGATCGCTGGTTAAACCGTATTCTTACTCCCAAAGGAATCAAAGGCGCTTTACCAGAATGTAGCACAGAAAAAATAGCAGAAATTGAAAAAGAAAATACTACCCTGAAAGATATTTTTGCTAAATTACGCGATCTTTTTGAAGAGGAGCGAAAAATTCCTTTTACACGGCAGCAATTAAGATTATCTTTGGAAGAAATGAAAATATTAGAGGAAAACGGTGTAATTATTCGAGAAAAAGATGATTATTATATGCCAGAAATATTTCGTTTAGGGTTAGATTTTAAACTTACAGAAGCAGGGCGACCTGCTGTGATGTCTTTAGCTCGCCGCGCTGCTAAACAGGGAAGTTGATATTTATATATATACACCCCTCTCCGCACTGAAGAGGGGGTTAGAGGTGAAATTAAGCCGGATAAATCCTTAACCGTCGATTTGGTTCTTCACCAAAACTATGGGACTTGAGCCGATAATGTTCCACCAACTCATGCTGCATTTTCCGCACCTGGGAAGAACGGGGTAATAACTCCACCGGCTGACCTTTAGGAATGACAATTTGCTCAACAGCAAGTCTCGCTTCTTCCAAAGCGTCCATCTCGTCATCACCACCAGTGTGCAGAAACAGTTGCAATTCCTTATCATCAGCAATTTCTGGCTCTTCGATATTCAGTAACCGCCGCAAACCGCGAGTAATCTGAGGAATCGTACTGGACTTAATCACATGAATTGGTACATGACGCGCCTTTGCCATTTGCCTTAGTTTAGCATGATTCTTGACGTGCGATCGCAACGCTAAAATAGCGTCAGCACTATCTATGTCTTTTGTCAACATCACAGGCAAAGTTAGCACACTAATTACCTGTTCGAGTTGGTGACGACTCACCCCATAGGGGTAAATGTGTAGTGGCAAATCTTCCCCATTTGGACTGATGGGTTTAGTATTAATAAAATCAATACTCTCACCATAATTGAAAGACTCATCTAACAAGCGGTCAAATTCACTGCGCCCAGTTAGTCGTTCCCGTTCCACAGATAAAGGTGGTAGAGCTACCATTTGACCAGAAGCACGCCAGCCATTAACCTGCTTAACTGCTGGAAAAGATTCATCCTCACTGGCTAAGTTACCCCCGCGACCGTTAACTACAGATAACTGTCTGGTAATCGCCACTTTGCCTTTTTCGTCCACACTTCGCGTTTGCGGGTTAGGTTGACGACCCCGTAACAAAGTATCAACGGTATCAGCTACGCTTTCATGTACAACCCAGCGTTGTCTCTCCAACATTTCCACAGCAATCTCGAAAGTGGGAGGGGCTTTGCGTTCCAAAACCGTCTTTTGCGAACCCCGCCTTCTGGCTTCGTCATCTCCTAGCGTCACCGCTTGAATACCCCCAACCAAATCGGCAAGGGTGGGGTTTTTGATCAAGTTTTCAATTTGGTTTCCGTGAGCAGTGCCAACTAATTGTACACCTCTCTCCGCAATTGTCCGGGCGGCTAAAGCTTCCAGTTCTGTACCAATTTCATCAATGACAATCACTTCTGGCATATGGTTTTCCACTGCCTCAATCATCACCTGATGCTGTAATTCTGGCTTGGCGACTTGCATCCGTCTAGCGCGACCGATGGCTGGGTGGGCAATATCACCATCTCCAGCGATTTCGTTAGAGGTGTCAATAATTACCACTCGTTTATTGAAATCATCTGCCAATACACGGGCAATTTCCCGTAAAGCAGTGGTTTTACCAACACCGGGACGACCTAGCATGAGAATTGATTTACCAGTTTCCACTAAATCGCGGATCATGCCAATTGTGCCAAAAACTGCCCGACCGACACGACAAGTTAAACCAATAATTTTGCCGGTGCGGTTACGGATGGCACTGATGCGATGTAAAGTTTGCTCAATTCCTGCCCGATTATCTCCACCAAAGGTTCCGACTCGTTGAATGCAATCATCTATCTGTGCTTGAGTAACGGGGGTTTCGCTCAGATACTCAGCATCATGAGGGAAGCGAGCTTCTGGGCGACGACCCAGATCCAAGACCACTTCAACTAAATTATCTCGTTGGGGATGATTCTCTAGTTTTTGGCGCAGGTCTTGGGGCAAAATGTCCAGTAACTTTTGGAGATCTTCTGTAATCGTCATGCTTTCTATGGTGGTGACGTTTTTAGAGATAACGAATGAGCAACTAAAGCTCTTACTGTGACTTAATCTGGGAAACGAGAGAATGAGCAAGTTTTACAGCTTGCCATAGTATTTCCGGTTCATCTTCAAGGCGGGGATTTACCTGAAAACCAGTGGGACTCACCTCCTTATGCTCTAACTGTTCAAGAACTGATGACAGCAACACACGGGCATAGCTACCATAGGCCACACCGGCGATGGAAGCAGATTGGCCAAGACGCTGAGGATCTGACGAGAGAAACTCTTCATCCTCCCCTGCGCCCCTGCGCCCCTGCGCCCCTGCCTCTTTAAGTAGTCCCATTGCCTTCAATTTCGGGACGGTGTAGCTATTAGTACCCCCTGCCAACTGCACATATCCTGGTAGGTTTGCTGCCAAAACTTTTTGCCCCAGTTTCACTGCTGCTATAGTAGTGCCATCGCCGATGTCACCACTCATAGAGCGCCCGTCTGTTTGCCAAATTAACACTTGGGGACGGGGGACAATGATTTCATAAATTGCTTGCAGGTAATCAATCAGTCCTACACCATCATTGCAACTGATAGCTATTAACTTTAATTTTTCAGCCCAAGGAGCAATCACTTCCCACAAACGCTGGAACTCTGCCAAACGCCCTACTTTTGTATGAATTTCTATGGCATCTATTCCCGTTGATATGATCATTGGTGCGATCGCTCCCGGCGTTGACACATAAGACGCTGTATCAATCATCTCATAAGGACAAGCTGGAAGGCAACGACCACAGCCATAACATTTTTCGGCAATAATTCCTGAATAGCTATCTTCTATCTTGTTAAACACAATAGCTTGTGCGGGACAAATTTTTTCACAAGGTCTAGGGCAATCAGGTGGACAATTACTAGGATTAAATTCTGCTTTTCTAAAATGGGGGTCTTCTCCATCGTTAAGGCTGACCATTAACAAGGGTAAATTGCCTTTAAAGCCAAAACCTCGCTCCTGGGCATCCATAACCAGGTCTTTGGCAACCAGTAAAGCTTCTTGAGCAGCAGCGATCACCGCTGTATCAGCCGCCACATCTATGCAGTCAGCACCTGCTAAAGTGTAGGCTAAAGTCAAACTTCTGACCGCAGCTAGATGTTGGTAACTGGCTCCACAAATCAGCTTGAACCAGTGACCTTGTTTTAGAGATTGTAAAGGGGCTAACAGATTAGTCACACTTCTATTATGCTGTTTTCGCCTTGAAAATTGCAGCCCACAATCCGGAAAAAATCTAGATTTCTTGATCTGTCGTTTTCAGGCAGGAGGCAGGAGGCATCAAAAAGTTTCAATGATTATAAGGTTTTGCTTAATTTCTGCGGTTACTAACTTTGTAGTTGTAATATTTCGATATTATCGCCAACTTTTATAGTTTTCCCGGCTTCTGAAGCAGGTAATCTAGTATTGACACTCAATTTATAAAAATGATTAAACCTCGATGCAGCTACCCATGATGGCAGAGTCGCCTGACGTTGTTGTAAAAATATTTTTTGAAAGTTGGGGTAAGCCTCACCCAAGTAAGAATCCCGTGTCGGGACGACACAACGTTGACAGGGTTGGACTCCCAAAAACTGCACATCTCCCACTTGAAATGATACTGTTTCCCCGCTGTCCGTAAATAGCCTATCTTCCCAAAATGCTGGTACACCACCAATTTCAATATTGGCACGCAGCCGACGACGTATTTCCTCCACACTCACCCCAGGGAACCAAGAAGCTACTTCTTTCAAAGTTGCTGTACTAATCACCGTTGCACCTGGGGAGTTTGTATCATCAGGAAAACCCATATTGGTATTTTGTCTTAATTTGACAGAAAAGCCAAAAAATCCACTTAAGCTTGCTGCCAGTTGTTCCTGTTCTTGCTCAAGATGAAAAACCTGATATAAGTTGCTAGGAGGAAGTTGCAGATGAATCACTCTTTCTGTTAGAGAAAAATTGGCACGCAAGGAATGAATTTTCAGATGACGTTTAGCATTGACAAATCTACCCTGTGCGTCAACAATGGCAAACTCGCGGTCATACTGAAGCGGGCCACTCGGTAGAACTGTGGCTTGTTCCGCTTCGACACCATCGAGTGACTTAATCGGATATAACAAAATCTTTGCTAGATAGGCCATCTAAATAAAATTAAAAATTAAAAATTAAAAATAGGATAATTTGAGGACTTAGGCACGATGTTACCGAAAACCTGATGTTTGGGTAGTGGTAATTAATGAATTACCGCTGCTTTCGTCATATTTTCTGACTGCTGACCGCTATAGCCTCAGACTATAGCAGTAGTATTTCTTAAGAGGTTGTTTGAAAAGTATTAGATGAAACCAATAATCTTCAGCAACCTAACCCCCCTTCCCCCCTTCCCTACGAGGGAATGGGGGTTTCAAAGCCTCTCCCCGCGTCGGGGAGAGGTTTGGAGAGGGGTTTATTTATACATTCAAAACTTTTCAAACATCCTCTAAGGATTTGCAGGTGGATACAAGGGAGCCTTATCAAGACCGCCAATTTTATTAACAGGCCAGAAACGAATTACAGCACGACCAATAATATTTTTCCGTGGTACTAGACCCCAACAACGCCCATCATAACTGCTACCACGATTATCACCTAATACTAAATATGAATCAGGCGGTATGGTTTCCGGTTTAGCCAAGAAAGGGGGTTGCGCTCCTGATGTGCAAACATCAACAACTGTACGCGCAGAGGGGAATAAATATTTATCTTCCGGGAGATATTTGTTATTAATATAGACTTTGCCATCCTTAATTTCTACTTTTTCTCCGGGTAAACCTATAATTCGTTTAATAAAGGCATCGTGGTATTGTTCTTTTTTTAGCTCATCTGTAGGCGAAAATACAACAATATCTCCTCGTTCCGGGGCAGCAAATTTATACTTCACCTTATCGACAATGATCTTGTCTGCCTTCCATTGGTCTTGTACACCATGTAGCGTCGGTTCCATGGAGCCTGTAGGAATCCAACGGGCTTCGGCGACAAAGGTACGAATTCCCAGGGCAAGAAAGACACTCAAGATAATCGTTTTACCTAGCTCGACGATCCAGGAATTATCAGGTTGTTGGCTAGAGTTTTTATCAGACACTTGATTTTGCATGAAATTACTTAAATTTTAGGGTAAGAGGCAAGCACTGAACTCATCAGGGAAGACTTTATTTATTATCTTAACTAGAGAAGGGTGTTTTCCTCATCAAGATAGCCTTGGGAGAAGTTGTTTGATAAACCTATATACTTAAATCAGTGAGCAGTAGACATTTGATGATTTTGATTGTGTAGGCTTGACTATCAAAAATTGCCAGTAATTGCTATTTTGTTCCAGTAACACGATGAAACTGCTCACTGAATAACTGATAACTGATAACTTATAAGTCCATGTCATCTCCAAAAAGTTTACTGATTCGCCAAGCGCACCTCATTCTACCCAATGGTGACTTAATGATTGGGGATGTGCTGACGCAAGGGGGGAAAATAGTCGAGGTAGCGTCAGAAATAGCTAATGCTACACCAACTCAAGAAATTGACGCACAAGGGTTGACTTTGTTGCCTGGAGTAATTGATCCGCAGGTGCATTTCCGAGAACCAGGACTAGAACACAAGGAAGACTTGTTTACGGCTAGTTGTGCTTGCGCTAAAGGGGGTGTCACCTCCTTTCTAGAAATGCCGAATACAAGACCTTTGACAACCAGCCAGTCAGCTTTAGATGACAAACTACAAAGGGCTGCCAATAAGTGCTTAGTTAATTATGGCTTTTTTATTGGGGCAACGGCAGAGAATTTAACAGAATTACTTTTGGCGCAGCCGACACCGGGAATTAAGATTTTTATGGGGTCAATGCACGGTCAGTTGCTGGTTGACCAAGAAGATTTATTGGAGAGAATTTTTGCTCAAGGAAGCCGCTTAATTGCTGTTCATGCCGAAGATCAAGAGAGAATTAACCAACGAAGACAGGAGTTTGCGGGTATTCATGATCCGGCTGTTCATTCCCAAATTCAAGATAATCAAGCGGCACTGTTAGCAACACAACTGGCATTAAAGCTTTCTAAAAAATATCAGCGCAGGTTACATATTTTGCATCTGTCAACTGCTGAAGAAGCCGAGTTACTGCGTGAGGATAAACCGAGTTGGGTGACAGCGGAAGTGACACCACAACATTTGTTGTTAAATACCAGTGCTTATCAAACAATTGGCACATTAGCGCAGATGAATCCACCGTTGCGATCGCCCCACGATAATGAAATCCTTTGGCAAGCTTTACGGGATGGTGTAATTGATTTTATCGCCACTGACCATGCACCACACACTCTAGAAGAAAAAGGTCAAATTTACCCTAACACTCCTTCAGGAATGCCTGGGGTAGAAACTTCCCTGCCTTTGATGTTAACTTCCGCAATGGCAGGAAAATGTACTATTGCCCAAGTTGTTAACTGGATGTCTAAGGCAGTAGCTACTGCTTATGGTATTCCCAACAAGGGAGAAATTACTCCTGGTTACGATGCGGATTTAGTTTTAGTAGACTTAAACACCTACCGTCAGGTTAAGCGAGAAGAAGTTATCAGCAAATGTGGTTGGAGTCCTTTTGAAGGTTGGAATTTAACTGGCTGGCCTGTAACAACAATTGTCGGGGGTGAAATTGTCTATGACAAAGGGCAGGTAAATACACAAGTGCGCGGTCAAGCTTTAACTTTCGTGTAGTAAATATTTTTACTATGCGTATTTAGTATAAAAATAGGAAATATCATACATTAAATTTCGGCTGGGATGAGCAACTGCTTTTGTGGCTAAATCTCCAGCTTAGTTTTTCATGGGTAACTAATCATTGACAAACTAAAAATTATCTAAAAATTCTCAATGTGAGGGTGATTATGTCTTTTAAAATTCTCAGTTTAGATGGTGGTGGGATTCGTGGAGTCATCACAGCAAGAATACTTAATCAAATCGAACAAGAAATTAGAAAACAAGGCAAAGGATACTATTTAAACGAATATTTTGACCTAATTGCTGGTACTTCTACAGGCTCAATTTTAACGGCTGGGATTGCTGTTGGTAAAGAAAGTTATGAACTAATGGATTTGTATGTGAAAAAAGGTAAAGATATATTTCCCCAATCCCAAAAAGAGAGATACAAAATATTTCCAGCACCTATGCGCTCAATTTTGGAAGTATTTTCTAAACCTAAATATTCTCATGATGGTATTATACATACTCTCAAAAAAGAATTTGGTTCCAGCAAAATTAAAGATATTGAAGAACCAATTATATTGATATTAGCTTATGATACATTATATCGAAATACAACATTTTTTACTAATTGTAATCCTGATCTTGGCGCTCGTTGGTATGATGATTGTTATTTGTGGCAGTTATGCGTTGCTTCTGCTTCAGCGCCAACTTTTTTCCCTCCTTATAAATTAGTACCAGTTGATAAAGAGAAATTTGGTAATTGGGAATTTCCACATATTGATGGCGGAGTTTCTGCTAATAACCCTGCCTTAGCAGCATTGAGTTTAGTAATGCGGTTAAGTCACTCGGCAATTTTGCCAGAAATCAAGCAAAAATATAAATTAGATAATGTGGAGTTGGAAGATATCTCTATCCTATCTATTGGTACTGGACAAACTACTGACCCATATCGCTTTGAGGAAGTTAAGAATTGGAGAGGTTTAAACTGGGCGCAAAATATTACTGATATTTTTATGGACCCGACTTCAGAAATTGCCAGTACAATGTGCCTTAATATTATGGGTGGAAATCAGTCGAAACGCTACTTAAGACTTCAGTTTGATTTAAATGAAAGATTTCAAGCTGAAGATGGGGAGACTTATAAAGATCCCCGCAGTGTGGTGGAGAGAGAGAAGAGAAAAAACCAATTCACAAAACAGAGAGTCAGTGAACAAATAGATAATGCTAGTGAGGAGTTTGTGAGACAGTTAATAGATACTGCCTCTGCATTTATTGAGTATGGGCGTAGCTACTCTAATAGAAACGAAACTGGTCCTTTAGTAAAAGATGCGATCGCTGCTTTCATCAAGAATAATTAGTAAAAGAAGTTATAAATAAAAAGGTCGTTTTTACCTTTTTATTTTTTAATACTAGTTAGTAATTTCCTCTAGGCTGTAATAGTACATCGTTGATCATTTCACAGTTAAAAGCAGTAATCTCAGCTTGACGAGTGCCAGATTCACCATAAGTTAAACATACCTTGAAATAACTATCTGGTAGATATGGCATTCTTTCCGCCCACTCAATAGCGACAATTCCCGGTATAACTTCCATCCCTTCCCAGTAACTTTCTAAATTCAAGCCTGTCACTTCTTGAGGTTCTAGACGATACAAATCTAGATGATAAAGGGGAATGCGTCCTTCTGTGTATTCATTAATCAAGGTAAAAGTAGGACTGACAATAGAGTCAGTGATACCTAGACCCTTACCAATACCTTGCACCAAGGTAGTTTTGCCAGCACCCAAGTCACCTTCTAGTAAAATTACAGTGCCAGCAGTCAGGTCTTGACCCAGGGTAATACCTAATTGCTGTGTTGCTTCTGTATCAGGAAGGAAAAGTTTAGTCATTGGTGATTGGTGATTAGTAATTGGTGATTGGTGATGGGGAAAAACTCTTACCCAGTCCCAAGTCCCCAGTCCCAAGTCCCCATCATTTCCCATGCTGCGCTCCACTGTACCATTTCAACAAAACTTTAGCTAGTTTTTGTGGGTCGTGACGAACAAAACCAGTTTCATCTTCATACAAAATGTTAGCGGGAACAATTCGCCGTCCTAGTTGGGTGACAGATTCTCGGTCTAAGAAAACTGGATGGGAATTTTGTTGGGCGTAACGGATCAGGGCTTGGGCTGATGGGGTTTTTTTATGTACTAATACAGCATCAAAAAGCCTTCTGTCACCGCAAGCTTCATCAATGGCTTGGATGTGTTCAGCAACAGTGTATCCTTCTGTTTCACCCGGTTGGGTCATGATATTGCAGATATAGATACGAGGTACTTTTGTGGCTGAGATCGCATCGGCAATTTCTGGAACTAGCAAATTTGGGATTAAGCTAGTATACAGACTGCCAGGACCAATAATAATGTAATCAGCCTCTTTAATTGCCTTAATCGCTGAGGGTAAAGCGGGTGGATGTTCAGGAATACAGCCAATTTTAACAATTTTTCCGCCAGCTTTGGGAATACTAGACTCACCTTCAATGCGGCGGCCATCTGCTAATTCTGCCCAGAGACGAACATCACTAAGGGTTGCGGGTAAAACTTGTCCTCTCACGGCCAGCACTTTGGAACTAGCTGCAACTGCCCTTTCTAAATCTCCAGTAATATCAGTCATGGCAGTTAAAAACAAATTACCAAAACTGTGACCTGTCAACCCGTCCCCAGCGCGAAAACGATATTGAAACAATTCTGTTAATAACTTTTCTTCATCTGCTAGTGCAGCCAAACAATTGCGAATATCTCCAGGAGGTAAAACGCCAAATTCTTGACGCAACCTGCCAGAAGAACCACCGTCATCAGCCACTGTCACAATAGCCGTAATATTAGCACTATAGGTTTTTAAGCCTCTGAGTAAGGTAGAAAGTCCAGTACCGCCACCAATGACGACAATTTTTGGACCTCGGTACAAACGGCGATGTGCCAGGAGAACATCGATTAGTTCTTCATCATCGCCTTGCGGCCTTAACACTTGAGTAATTGAACCTACAGTGCGAGATTGTCCCCACAGTAACAACAGCACACCGCACAGCAATACCAACGGTCCGCTGATATAGTTGGGCAATATCTCTGTGAGAAATCCCAGTAAACCACGAAGAAACTCTAATATCCAAAAAATTGGGGTTAGCTTAATCCAAATAGCCAACCCCAAACTTGCCAATAAAACACCCCCAACACTGACTAGGAACCAGCGTTTTACCGATATTCCAGGGGATAACCACTTAAACCACTGGTTAACCCGATGGGAAGTGCGGCTGTGTGACTGGAGTTGTATGGCGTTGAGAGCTTGTCTAAGAAAACCGATTGACATACCTAATAGGGAACAGTGGTACAAACAATGTTTAACAGAAAATGTACACTACCTGGTTTTAAGACCAAGAGTGAAATCAATTTAAAATTCCAAAAGTCAAAATTTCAACAAGATTCAAGGATATAACAGGTGACAGGTGAGCCACTGCGGTGGACGGGTTTCCCGACTTGTAGCAACTGCCGTCAAGTGGCGAACCCCGAAGGGGTGACAGGGCTAAAAGTCTTTTGGTGTCTAAGTTTGATTATCAGTTCGTGAACTACAGCCTTGTCCATTGCTATAAAAAAAGGACAATCAAGATTTAGAAGAAAAAACCTTTACCCAAACTAAGTTACAACTTGCAGATAGAAAACCCGGAACAGTATTGATACGAATGTACCTCTAATTGATAACCTGAGTTATGCACCTTGAGATCTGGGTAAATATCAATTTTATGCAAATTTAGGAAGATATTATGGAAAAGCGAATTTTAGGATTAGATCCGGGATTAGCAATTGTGGGATTTGGCGCGATCGCATGGAGCCAAAGTCAAGGTAAAGTACAAGATACAACCGTAAAGATGCTGGATTTTGGCGTAATTCGCACTTCAGCCGATATGGAAATGAGTCAGCGACTATGTACTTTATTTGACGATTTACACACCCTGATGGACGATTTGCAACCGGATTTGGTGGCAATTGAAAAGTTATTCTTCTATCGTATGGCAAATACTATTGTTGTTGCACAGGCGCGGGGTGTATTAATGTTGGTTCTGGGACAACGCAAGCTTCCTTATGTAGAGTTCGCCCCTCCTCAAATTAAGCAAGCTTTGACAAATTATGGTAAGGCGGATAAGGCAGAAGTACAAGACGCTGTAATGCGGGAGTTAGATTTAGATGAAATTCCTAGACCAGATGATGCAGCGGATGCTTTAGCGGTGGCGTTAACTGCTTCATTTCAGTTGTAATTTTGTAAAAAGAGAATAGTTAGTTAAACTGGAGAATAATTAATTAAACTGGAGAATAATTAATTAAACTGAGTCTGTCACCCATGACATCCATTGAACTATCAAGGAGTTGAGCGATCGCTACACCTACCGGATACATCATACTTTTCCCCTAGACACGGGTTGATGCGATGCATACGGTGAGCAAAGCTATCGTAGCTTGTATTCAAGTCAGTTCAAAATATATCAACATAATATTATTGTTACCAGAACAATTTTCAACGCCTACCTACTTACTATGAATTCTCCTGCCAAACCCCGGAAGTTACCAACCCAAGCTATAGCCGCTAAAATATTTCACTCTATTAATATTATTAGCCTGTTTTTAATGCTTACCAGTGGATTGCAAATTTATAACGCTAATCCCGTTTTTGGTGGCCGTGCAGGTTTGCATATTCTTCCTATTTTTACTTTAGGCGGTTGGTTAGCAGGAAGTAGACACTGGCATTTTGCAGCTATGTGGATATTTTCTCTCAATCTTTTATTTTATGGAATTTATATTTTAATAACCCGACGTTGGCGACATAGATTTGTGGGAAGTAATGATATTAAAGCTTTACAAAAAACGCAAAACCCCAAACGTCTAACTTACGCTTGGCATCGAATTATTTACACATCTATTATTCCCATATTATTGTTAGCCATATTGACAGGAATAGGAATGTACAAACCTGCTCAATTTCCTTGGATAGTTGATATGTTTGGTGATTGGCAAGCATTAAGGATTGTGCATTTTGCTTCTGTGCCATTGGTGGTAATATTTGTAATTATTCACTGGCGGTTGGGACAGAACGCTGGGGGAGAAGAACTAACAGCATCTATGTTTTGGTAGGTTTTTAAATTAATATTTTAACGCAGATAAACGCAGATAAACACAGATAGTTTTTGACTATTATCAAATAGATACACAATTTTTGTGAGAGATTTTAATTAGGGGGAGTGATTAAATCATGAATCATACTAATAAAAAAGACCTAATTCATATAGTTAAACCTCAATTTAACCGCCGTAAGTTTTTACAAATATCAGGAATTTCTAGTATAGGTGGTTTACTTAGTAGTTGTGGTACACCAGCATTAGAAGATTTGGTAGGTAAACTTTCTGAACCATTAAATCAAAAGGTGGAAGAATTAATTTTTCAACCGCAGAAACTTGTACCAGAATTTGCTGTTAGTGAAATTCAACCAGAAGCTTTAATCATTAATAGTTTCCGCAATACACCAATTATTGATGTAGATAAATTCCGGTTAATTATTGATGGTGAAGTAAATAATCCCGTGAGTTTAAGTATGGCAGAAATTCAAGCTTTACCTTTAAGTTCTATGATTATTCGTCATGTTTGTGTTGAAGGTTGGGCTGCAATTGTCCAATGGGGTGGTATACGTTTACGTGATTTAATTACTTTAGCTCAACCGCAGGAAAATGTTAAGTATGCTTTTTTTAAATCAGCAGATGGTTATTATGAAAGTTGGGATTTAGCATCAGCTACCCATCCGCAAACTTTGTTAGCATATCAAAAAAATGGTGAAAAATTGCCTGTTGAAAATGGTGCGCCTTTGCGTTTAGCTTCTCCTATTAAATTAGGTTATAAACAAAGTAAATGGGTAACGCGAATTACTTTAACTAGCCATCTATCAGCGTTTAAAGGTTATTGGGAAGATCAGGGTTATGAATGGTTTGCGGGGTTGTAAATATTGTTGTAAATATTGTAGGTTGGGTTAAGCGACAGCGCAACCCAACAACCCCTAAAATGTTGGGTTTCCTTCTGTCAACCCAACTTACATATTTGAAACATTTATTAGGAAAATAAAAATGAACTTTTTTGATAAATTAAATACGACAATTTCCCAAAATCAAAGTTTGCTATTTGTAGGACTTGATCCAAATCCTGAAATGATTCCAGCCTGTTATCAATCATCTGATTTGATGACTGGTTTGGAAAATTGGTTGCAATTTATGATTACTGAAACGGCTAATTTTGTTTGTGCTTATAAACCAACTTTGGGATTTTATGAAGCTTTAGGTGTAAGGGGTTTAGAACTTTTAATCAAAACATTAAATTCTATTCCTGCCCATATTCCGATTATTTTAGATGCTAAACATGGTGATTTAAATACTAGCAGTATTTTTGCACATTCAATATTTACAGAATGGCAGGTAGATGCTGTTACTCTTAGTCCCTACACTGGTCAGGATCATGTTGCACCATTTTTAGTTTATCCTGATAAATCTGTGTTTATTTTGTGTTGTACTTCTAATCCTGGCGCAGCTATTTTACAGCAATATCCTAATAATAATGCACCGCTTTATTTACAGGTTGTACAGGAATCAAAAAACTGGGGAACTCCAGAACAATTAGGGTTGGAAGTAGGAACTACAAATGCTGAGGTTTTAAAATCTACTCGTTCTCTTGCGCCGGAAAGAATCATTATGGCACGGAGTATTTGGGCTGAGGATGGGAATCTAAAAAAGATTTTAGCAGCGGGTTTAAATGCTAACGGTGATGGTTTATTGATTCCTGTTCCGCAAGATATGTTGAGTAGTACCAATTTATCTCAACAAGTTCAATCTTTACGCACAGAAATTAATCAATTTAGAAGTGAATTTATCCATGATGCTTCTAGTTGTGATGTCTGGTTTCCTGATATTGATGTCAAAGATAAACACCCTCATCAAGATTTGATTTTACAACTTTTTGATATTGGTTGTATTATGTTTGGGGAATTTGTTCAAGCTTCAGGGGCAACTTTTCCTTATTACATTGATTTGCGGAAAATAATTTCTAATCCGCAAGTTTTTAATCAGGTTCTTAGTGCTTATGAAGAAATTTTAAAAGGTCTTACTTTTGATAGGTTGGCTGGTATTCCCTACGGTTCTTTACCTACTGCAACTGGTTTATCTTTACGGCTGCATTGTCCAATGATTTTTCCTCGTAAGGAAGTGAAAGCGCATGGTACACGCAAGGTTATTGAAGGTAATTTTCATCCTGGGGAAACGGTTGCAGTAGTTGATGATATTCTTATCAGTGGTAAAAGTGTGATGGAAGGGGCGGAAAAAATTAAATCAGTGGGATTAAAGGTTAATGATATTGTGGTTTTTATTGACCATGAACAAGGTGTAAAAGATCGGTTAAAAGAAAATGGTTATTGTGGTCATTCGGTTTTAACTCTTTCGGAAATTGTGAATACTCTACACGAAGTAGGAAGAATAAATGATCAGCAATTGTTAGCTTTTCAAGAAAGTTAGTATTTAGTATTATAGAAATGAGAAATTGCTATTTATATTGCTGGCTTTATCATAGCTGGTATTATATACTACATTTATGCAGATAAAATTTTCTTTGGAACAATTACTTAAATGGTTAATTTTGACTTTACTATTTCCGCTCATTTTTCTGAATGGGTGGCTGTTATTTTTACTATTGCAATATTTCCAACCATTGGTGACGACTCTGATTTTAGCAGTTTTGCTGGCTTTTATTTTAAACTATCCTGTTTCAGTAATTCAGCGATGGGGGATTAAGCGCAACTATGCAGTAACATTAGTTGTACTAGCAACTGTGATAATTTTAGCTGCTGTAGGTATCATTTTAATCCCTATTATTTTAGAGCAATTTCATGAAATGGCTAAATTACTTCCCCAGTGGATTGAAGATAGTTCAGCCAAACTTCAAAAATTAAATATTTGGGTTTTTGGTCAGAGATGGCAACTGGATTTAAGTCAGATATTAACTAATATTATCAATCGTTTACCTAATGAATTAGAGTATATATCTGATAAGCTTTTTAGTTTAATTGTTAATACAATTGATAGCATTTCTGAGGCATTAATTACAGTAGTCTTGACTATTTATCTATTAATAGATGGTGAAAGAATTGTTGAGGGATTATTGAAAAAATTACCTGGGAATTTTGGTCAGGCTGTGAAAAATTCTCTCCAGCAAAACTTTCAAAATTACTTGATAGGTCAGATCAGTTTAGCTTTGTTGATGGGATTTTCCCAAACATTGATGTTTTTAGTTTTCCGTGTTCAGTTTGGTTTACTTTTTGGTTTGGGTGTGGGAATTTTAAGCTTAATTCCCTTTGGAGATGTTGTAAGTTTGATAATAATAATTTCAATTATAGCTTCCCATGACTTTTGGTTAGCTGTACAAATTTTAGCTGTTGCTGTTGTGATTGACCAATTAATTGATCAAGCGATCGCTCCCCGTCTTTTGGGTAAATTTACAGGTATTAGACCAATCTGGGTGATAATTTCTTTACTCATGGGAACTTATATTGCTGGGGTGTTAGGTTTGTTAATTGCTGTACCTGTGGCGGGTGTGATCAAAGATACGGTAGATGCTGTCTTTGCTGAGGTTGAGGGTAAAGCAGGGCTGGAGATTTTAGAAGAGTCAACATCGTTGTGAGGTTGGGGGCTAATTAACGGATAATCATTGGCTTATATATCCGAATAGAAAAACTAATAGCTTGATTTGCAGTTATTTTCCAAAATCGTAGTTATAGCTACATACAATCCTAGAAAGCATAGATAACATTAAAAAAATATTGTACTGGAAGAAAGCATCTTGAGAACAACCTTTTTTGTTCTGTGTTTATCTTCTTATCTTGCGGAAAACCGCATATAGGAGTCTATCTTCTTCAGAAATTTACCTGATTTTAATAGTATCAAATTCCTCTGGTCTAATCTTTTAGGCTAAGAAGTTCTCCCACAAGATTGAGGCAGGTATGGACAAAATCCTGTCATTATGCAACATAAGCTAAACGTAAAGGAGTTTACCATGCATCGACAAATGTGCTGGTTATCTAAGTCTGGAGATGACGGAGAGAAAATTTTGCATTTGCAAACTGCACCCGGTCAACCTTGGCGGCCTTATACGGCGTTTCCTCAATTTTCAGTTGCAGATTATCAAATACCCGGTGGTTCTAAGGGTTGGGCAACTTATCAAAAACTGTTAAAAGCTGGCTGGAGTTTAGTTCCTAGCGCACGGGCAAACGAGTTTAGCAATAGCTTGGCAAAGTCAACAGTGCCAAATTAATAGCCTTTGGCTGAACCTTCACCACGGGGATCTGCGGCTCCTTCTAAGGTATCCTTTTCTGTAACAGCAATCGCATTAATATTACCCCAAGGTGTAGTTTCTTTGATTTTCTGTCCGCGACGGCGTAGGTCTTGCAAGGTTAACGCATCTAAACCCCAAGACTCGACACGCAACTCATCGGGTAGCCACTGGTGATGTATGCGTGGCACAGAAACGGCTGCACCAACATCCATTTTGTATTCCAAAACATTCAGTATTATTTGCAATACTTGGGTGATGATGGTGCTACCACCAGGCGCACCTACAGCTAAACGCAAGCGGTTGTTTTCGGTGACGATGGTGGGTGTCATACTGGAAAGTGGTGTTTTCCGGGGGGCGATGCTATTTGCTTCGTTACCAACTAAACCAAAGGCGTTTGGTACTCCTGGTGCAGCTGCAAAATCATCCATTTCGTTATTTAAAACTATTCCTGTTCCCGGTGTGACTATTCCCGCACCAAAACCTAAGTTAATGGTGAAGGTTAAACTGACGGCGTTTCTGTCTGCGTCAACTACGTTTAAATGACTGGTTTCTGTTTTTTCAGGAATTTTTGTTGTTTTCAGTCCTGGTTTTATTTCTGTTGATGGTGTCGCCTTATTCATGTTAATTTGTTGGCGACGTTTTTGGGCGTAATTTTTGCTAATTAGTTCAGAAACGGGGACTTTCACAAAATCAGGATCACCTAAATATTGAGAGCGATCGCTGTAAGCAATTTTCATGCTTTCTATCATTAAATGTATCGCGTCTGGGTGATTCCATCCTAATGATTTTAAGTCTGTGTCACCGATAATATTTAACATTTGTAATAAATGAACGCCTCCTGATGATGGAGGTGGCATAGAACAAATTTTAGCTTTTCGGAAATTTCCACAAACAGGAGTGCGCCAAATTGTTTTATATGATTTTAAATCTTCGAGAGTAATTAAACCACCATTTTTGGCCATGTCATCAGCGATAAGTTTGGCAATTTCTCCGGTGTAAAAACTTTGGGGATTTTGAGAAATGGTTTCTAATGTTTTAGCTAAGTCAGTTTGAATAAAACTTTCTCCTGGTTGATAATATTCACCGTTGCGAGTGAAGATTTTACTTGCTGCGGGGTTGTTAAGTATTGCTTGTTTAAGGTTTTCGTAAGCTGAAATAGAACGCCAAGAGATTCTATCACTGATAATAAAACCATTTTTAGCAAGGGAAATTGCAGGTTTAACAACTTCTTGCCAAGGTAGCTTTCCATAACGACGATGTACTTCATACATTCCTGCAACAGTTCCCGGTGTTGCTACTGCTAAATAACCTGTAATACTCGCACCGGGAATCACTTTACCATTAGCATCTAAATACATATTTTTTGTTGCTTTGATGGGTGCGCGTTCCCGAAAATCTAAAGCTTTAATTTCTCCGGTTTTTTGAGAATGAAATAGTAGGAAACCACCGCCACCAATACCTGCGGAAAATGGTTCAACTACGGAAATTGCAAAGGTGGTCGCTACTGCTGCATCTACCGCATTTCCGCCTTTTTTTAATATTGAAAGTCCGGCTTCACTGGCTAAGGGGTTGGCGGAAGTTACCATTCCTTTTTTGCTGCGTAGGGGTACGGTGATGGTGGCTGATGCTGCTTGGGTAGTGAGGATAGCAGTGAGGGAGATGAAGGAGATGATGAGGTTTTTGGTTTTGGTGATGGTAGGCATTTTTATGGTAGGGGATATTAATTAGACCACAGGTTAAAATCATTAATTTTAGTAGCTAGATAAAATATTTGACATTTTTCGAGCTAAATGGTTAAACTATTACTATAGTGTTAGGACATTTGCCGTACATATAATTTATCACACTATGTTATTTGTGTAGAGGCTATCATGACTCATACATCAGCTAAAAGCAGCCGAGCAAAATCCTTGCGATCTAAATCAGAAAGATTAGAAGCCCGTATCAGTCCAGAAAATAAGGAATTGTTCCAACGTGCGGCTGATATTCAGGGGAGGACACTCACAGATTTTGTAGTTAGCAGTCTTGTCAGTGCGGCAAACCAGATTATTCAAGAAAATGAAATAATGATATTAAGCAGAAAAGACCAAGAGGTTTTTGTAGAAGCACTGCTGAATCCACCTGAACCCAGCGAAAAGTTACGGGCTGCTGCTCAACGTTATAAAAAGAATATGGGTGTATAAGTGGAAAATTTAATAGATAGTTCTGATGCTTTCAAGCATTATTTAATAGAGCCGCTAGGAAAAAAACATAACCGGGCGGCCTTCTGTTGTGGTGTTGATAAACTAGATAATTATTTTCAAAAACACGCTGGGCAAGATGCACGTAAACGAATGGCAGCCCCATTGGTTTTAGTAGAAAAAAGTTCTGGAAATATAGCAGGTTTTTATACATTATCATCAACAAGTATTAAATTAGAAGAATTGCCTATAGAGATAACTAAAAAACTGCCAAAATATCCTCTACTTCCTGCTACTCTTTTAGGTAGATTAGCTGTAGATCAAAACCATCGCCAGAAAGGGTTGGGCGAAATGTTGTTAATTGATGCTCTATATCGTAGTCTGAAAAGTGAAATTGCCACACTTGCTGTTGTGGTTGAAGCTAAAGATGATCAAGCACGATCATTTTATGAGCATTATCAATTTTCTCGCTTTCCTGATTATTCTCACAGGCTCTTTTTGATGATGGATACAATAGAGAAAATGCTTACATAGTGATTATAAGGAATTAGCAATAAATACAATATGCTGTAAATAGCAGCAGTCAATTATTAGATTTACTCATTTTGTAAATTTTCAAATCACAACAGACATCATCAAATCGAAATTATTATGACTACAGTTGTATGTTGGTTAAACAAATCAGAAGAGGAACACAGATTATGGTCTATTGCTGATACTCAAATATCAAGAAAAGATCGAGACGTATTGGGTAAACAAATTGTTTACACCGAACTATTAAAATATGGAGCTAAGATATTTCCTTTATACATAAAATGTAAAACGGACTTTTTTAGTCCTAATCCCTATTTTGAACATTCAATAGGTATGGCATATGCAGGAGCTAGTTTGATAGGACTAAATATTTATGCAACATTAGCTAATATCCTTCAAAATCTCAATAATTGTAACAAAGAAATTCCTTCAATATCAGATGTTGCTAATTGTGTAAAAAATTTGCTTGAACTCATGGCTATTTCTGTAGGAGCAAGTGGTAGTGATGCTACTTGTGAAATTGCAATATTTGGATTTTGCTATCCCAGTTATCAATTTAAAATTTTTCATTTAGAAACTGATATTAGTAGTGGAAAATTAGAAATTAAAGTTACCGAAGGAGATATATCAAATGATAATTATTTTCTATTACTTGGATCTAAGAAGGATGAAATCAGAACATTCATTTATCAAAAAAGAACAGAATATGAAAAAACTCATTTGGAATGGTGGTATGCACCTGAAAAAGTCATAAAAGAAATTGTCTCAGAAAAAAAATTTAATGGTATAGGTGGTTCAGTTCAGAGGGGTATTAGCACAAAATCAGGATTTCAACTGTATTCTTATGTAGTTCCTCTAAACAAAGGCGATTCTCAAGCGGGAATACTATATCAAAATATTGATATCTTTCAAGAAATAGGTCTTGTTGGTAACTGTATTATAGGTATTCCTGGATTATCCTGAATATTTTCAATTTATAACCAGTAATTACATTTTTATATATAGCCAATCTCCTGATTGACCCCATTCCCTATTACCTGGTATAATACCAACTAAGTTGGAATTTTTACAAATTATGCCACAGGACTTATCACCCCTCTGGATATCGTTAAAAACCTCATTTTTAGCGACTTTTATCACCTTCTTTTTAGGTGTTGGTGCTGCTTACTGGATGCTGGGATATCGGGGTAAAGGGAAATCTATAATTGAAGGGATATTCGTTGCACCGTTGATTTTACCGCCTACGGTTGTGGGTTTTTTGTTGTTGCTATTTTTTGGTAAAAATGGTCCTGTTGGTAAATTACTAGAACCGTTTAACCTGACTATAGTATTTACTTGGTATGGTGCGGCTATAGCTGCAACGGTGGTATCTTTCCCATTAATGTATAAGACTGCATTGGGAGCTTTTGAACAAATTGATGCTAATTTATTGCGGGTAGCGAGAACTTTAGGCGCTAAGGAATTAACAATATTTTGGCGGGTAAGTTTACCTTTAGCTTTTCCTGGAATTTTAGCAGGTGCAACTTTAGCTTTTGCTCGTGCTTTGGGTGAATTTGGTGCAACTTTGATGTTAGCCGGTAACATTCCTGGACAAACGCAGAATATACCAATGGCGATATATTTTGCTGTGGAAGCTGGGGATATTAAAGAAGCCTGGTTTTGGGCAATTATTATTGTGTCAATTTCTCTATCAGGAATTATTTTAACTAACTTCTGGCAAGAACAAAAGCATAAAATTAGACGTACAGATAAAGCAGAAAATCGACAAATAGAACCAGAAAATCAATCCTTTTCTTTACCTCTTCATTCTTCTACATCTGGCTTATTTTTAGATATTGAAAAAAACCTGACAAGTTTTCATCTAAAGATTGCTTTTGCTACCGATAATCAACCTTTAGGTTTGTTGGGTGGTTCTGGTGCGGGAAAAAGTATGATTCTCCGTTGTGTTGCGGGAATAGAAACACCAACCAAAGGCAGAATAGTATTAAATGATAGAGTTTTATTTGACTCAGGAAAAGGAATTAATATTCCTAGTCGTCATCGAAAAATAGGTTTTTTATTTCAGAATTATGCTTTGTTTCCTCATTTAACTGTGGCGCAAAATATCGCCTTTGGTTTACCCAAAGAATTATCTAATAACAATATCAAGTTAGAGGTAGAAAAGCAATTAATAGCTATGCACTTAGAGGGACTAGGCGATCGCTATCCTCACCAACTTTCAGGAGGTCAACAACAACGGGTAGCTTTAGCTAGGGCTTTGGCAAGTCAACCAGAAGCATTACTTTTAGATGAGCCATTTTCTGCCCTGGATACACACCTGCGGAGTCAATTAGAACAACAAATGACGAAAACTTTAGCTGAATATTCTGGTGTGACTTTATTTGTTACTCATAATATGGAAGAAGCTTATCGGCTTTGTCCCAATCTATTAGTATTAGAACATGGTAAAGAAGCTCATCATGGTTCTAAGTATGAAATTTTCCAACATCCTGCTACTATGAATGTTGCAAAAATCACTGGATGTAAAAACTTTTCTAGTGCTGTATTTATATCATCCCAAAAAGTTGAATCAATTGATTGGGGTTGTACTTTGGAAGTTGTAGAATCAATTCCTAATCAATTATCTCACATTGGCATTCGCGCCCATCAAATTGAATTTCACAATGACGCTACACAGGAAAATACTTTTCCCTGTTGGTTAGTGAGAACTAGCGAAACTCCTCACCGCATGACTTTATTTTTAAAGTTACATTCCCCGGCGGAAAATATTCATGATTATCACTTGCAAGCGGAAGTTTATAAGGAAAAATGGGTGACGATAAAAGACAAACCTTTTCCTTGGTATGTACATTTAGATCCTGTGCGGTTGATGTTGATGGAATAATCAGATTTTGGATTTTAGATTTTGGATATTATTGTTTCAGCAACAAATAAAATAACTGTCCATCGCTAACTGTAACACCAGCGCGATCGCCTGCTATGTCACCTGTTCCTAAATAATAATCTACCCTACCAGCGCCTTTAATTGCACCACCTGTATCTTGATCTAATACATAACGGCTAACTGTACGATTTTCCAATTCATTGTTATTATTAACAAAAGGAAAAGGTGCGCGAATTAAAGCTAAAGCACCAGGAGGCATTAAAGATTTATCTGTAGCTATAGAACGTTCTGGAGTCAGCGGTACACCAACAGAACCGTGTGCCGATCTACCGTAGGTTTCTCTGAAAAATACAAAACTGTTATTGCGGGGAAGATAAACATCCAAATCTTGGGGATATTTTTGGAAATACTCAAAAATTGTCGGCATTGTTACGCCCTTTTCTGGTAATTTTCCCGCCTCTACTAATGTGCGACCCAAACTTTTATAATTATAAGCTGTATTACCAGCATATCCTATAGTTGTTTCCGTTCCATCAGTTAATTTTAAGCGTCCCGAACCTTGAATTTGAATAATATAAGGTTCAAATCTGTCTCGAAACCAAAATAACTCTAAACCCTTTAATTTACCTTTATAACCTTGTAAACCATCTGCACCTTCTAACTCTAACCTAGTGGGATGAGGTCTAGTCCAAGATCCTAAATTTGGTGGTAAGCGATAAACAGGATATTTAAATTCTTTGGTTGGTTTGCGACTAGCTAAATATAATGGTTCATAATAAGCAGTAAACAAAACTGTTCCTTGACTATCTTTACCAACAGATTGATAATAGACAAACTCTTTCTCAATCGCTGCTTGTAATTCTTGAGGCGACTTAGTTGACAATACTAATTGTCGGAATCTTTGCAAACTACGATAAACCCTATCTCTCGTAATTCCAGGAATTTTATATCTTTGATAAGCAGCCGCAGCCCGACCTGTTTTTAAATATCTTAAACTTTGATCAATAGATTTGAGTAATGCCTTCCTATCTGCTATTTTCTCCTGTTCACTACCATAGATCCTTTCATCTAAACAAGAAGCATCATTTTCACAACAACCAACCGGTAATCTTTGGAGAAGTACAGGTGCATTTTTGGTGTTTTCAGTTTTCAAAGATGTTGGTAAATTCCACTTGGTTACTTGACATTCTGGAGAAATTACGTCTTTGTTTTTTATCGCTGGCATTTCCAGGAAAAAAATCGTCAAAAAAAACGGTAAGCTGACAGTTGTGTTAAATATTTTTTTCATGAAATTAATCTAAAGGAATAGGTGACAGGTGACAGTTAAGAGGTAATAGGGAATAATTATGGCATCAAGTAGGTAAGCGTTGAAAATTGTCGTCATGGCAAGGCAAAAGGCACTCATGCAAGAGGGAAGAGACTGTCAGAGATTTTACATTTTGTTACATACCTTGGTTTTTTCGAGCCGACTTACTTACCAATCGCAAATTATGAATTATGAATTATGAATTTATTTACTCATTCATATTATGGTATGTAGCAACAGCTGAAGGAGATATGCGATTCAAATAACGGAAAATCCAATATTTGAAAATTGTATCTAAAATCACGGGAAATGTAGCAATGAATAAAAAGATAAAATCCCTATTAGCTGGTAAACCCCAGTGTCTTGATAAGCCTTCCAGAATTACTTCCCAACCGTGGGGAGAGTGAAAACCGACAAAAACATCAGTGAACAATATAATAATAAATGCTTTGGCACTATCACTCAATCCATATACTACATGATCAAAGAAATCTTTGAGAACTGTGATAGATGACTTGCTGATGATTAACAGCCAGATAAAAGCAACTACAGAAAAAATATCTGCAAACACATTTTTAATTGCATTGGCACTTTCACGTCGAAACTCCTCTGCTACCTCCTTTGCTTTTTCGTGCATTTGGCTTTCTATCGCTTCAGATGATAGCGGAGGTGCATTACTTATCAGATTTTCAAACTTGATTCTTTCTTCAAATTTTTGCAGTTCTACCAGTGCTTCTTCTTCCATTTCCTCATTGATAAAAATCTGCTCTGGTTCTGAACTTCTAAAATGCTCAACTAACGGACCTACTACTACAGCTTTAGCGATTTGGTGGGTGAGAAGGGGGATAATAATTAATAATAAAATAAACCGAACAGATATAATTGTTGTTTTTTGCGTTTGTCGAAAATTTTGCACTACGTCTTTTTCAGCATTGGGATCTAATTCTGCTTGTAAACGAGTAATAGTTGTTAAAATTGAGCGCGGTAAAATCCCTGTACTATCAGCTTTTCGCTTTGGCTGAATATCACTGTTTTTAACTGATGATTTTGGTGTGATTGGTTGGGTAATTACTTTATTATCTGCTACAGTTATAGATGGAGAAACGACATTATTGACAGAACTTGTTTCTATATCATAATTTGTGTATTTGGCAATAACTTGATCAATGAATTCTAGCTTTTCTAAAACTAAAGCTGGATTGGGATATTCTATACCTGTTTTAGCTGCCGCTTTTTGCTTAGATTCATTTGAGAACCAACGGCTGGCTTTAAACTCTGTCAGCCGCATCCGCACATCTTTTAATAATTTCTTTAGATCAGCCTGAAAATAATCCATGACACTACTACTGTACATAGCAGAATCAGGGCTGATTTTATTACCATTAAAATGATTGTCTTCGATTTCCTTAATCTTTAACGCTGTTTGGTAAGCTTCCTCCAAAGAGCGTTCTGGTGTCAGTAAGTACCATCTGTAAGCAGTTAGCAAAAAAGAGTATATTTTTTGACTAAACACAGAATTTTTCATCCTCAATTATCATCTAACATGGTTTGGCGATTCTTAAACTTAAGTTAACGCAGAAGGTATACTAACAAATCCATAAGGAGTATATTTGTGATTTCAGATTCTGTTTGGATTGTCGGTACTAGTCGCAGCGGTAAAACTACTCGTTTAGCCGAACGGTTTTGTTATTGGGTGCAGAAAAATGGCAACCAACCTATAGAGTCATTTTATACGAAAAATCAAAATCAGAAAAAAGCTCAAAGCACAATCAAAACATCAAATCTTCTCCAAACAGAACCCGGAGTTTTAGTTTTAGCATCTAACGATGATAATCGCCGAACATTAAGCGATAAAATTGTCACCTTGACTTCTGGAAAATACCCAATCCGTGCTAAAACAACCTTGGGGTTTATTCAGGATGAAGTTGTTTTATTTTGGCCGTTATTAATTGAATGTTTACAAATTAAAGCACAATTTCCGGTGAGATTGCGCCCCGAAACTGAGCAAGAATTAGCAACAAAACTTTGGGATTTTCAGTTAGATGCGGAAACTTTGCGCCGTGCAGGAGTGAATGAGTATCGCTTAGTGAGGCGGATATTAGACCTATGGCAACTAGCGGCTTATAGTGGTACACCTTGTGAAGATATTGCTGAAGTTTTGCAAACAGGTTTACAAGAAAATGCCAGTAAACTAGAACCAGAACTTTTAGGATCTTTGTTGCTAAATTGGCGGAATTGGTGTTTAGAAAGAGGATTATTAACCTATGGATTGATTACTGAACTCTACAACCAGCATTTGTTAACTAATAGCGATTATCAGCAACGTTTAAAACAACGTTATCAGAGGGTAATAGCTGATGATGTAGATGATTATCCAGCTATAGCCTATAACTTGTTTGAGTTTCTGTTAGATGGCGGTGCGGTGGGAGCATTTAGCTATAATCCTGATGGGGGAGTGCGTTGGGGTTTGGGTGCAGATCCTCAATATTTAGCCAGGTTAGCAAAGCGTTGTCAGGTAGAAAATTTAATCAGTCCAACAGTAGATAATTTAGCTAATCTACTGGCTACGTCGATGATAGAATTAGTTACTGAACCGATGACAATGTTGAGTTTACCAAAGTCGGTAAAGTGTATCCAAATTCCCTCTCGCGCTCAACTTTTGCGTCAAACAACAGATGTGATCATTGATGGGATTAAATCGGGAAAGGTAGAACCGGAAGAAGTAGCGATTATCGCTCCTGGGTTAGATGCGATCGCACGTTATACTCTCATAGAAATATTAACTAAGCAAAATATCCCGGTAGAATCTCTCAATGATCAACGTCCCTTAATTAGTTCACCCGCTGTCAGAGCATTACTTACCTTACTCACTTTAGTTTATCCTGGTTTGGGGCGATTAGTAGACCGGGATGAAGTTGCAGAAATGTTGGTGATTTTAAGTCAGAGTAACACCAATTATGGAGATGATGGAGAGAAAAAAGAATCCCCACAACCGAAAATTGATCCGGTGCGTGCTGGGTTAATAGCAGATCATTGTTTTGTACCCCATCCAGATAACCCCCACTTGTTAGAAGTAAAAACATTTGAACGCTGGGATAGAATCGGATATACTGCCACTAAAGCTTATAATGAGATATTAGAGTGGATTAAAAAACAGCGTGGGGAATATCAACAAAGTCCTCTCCCTACACCAATTTTTCTCCTATACAAAGCAATTCAAAACTTTTTGTGTAAAGATAATAATCCCCCATTTCAAACACTAGCAGCATTACGAGAATTATTAGAAACTGCTCAACATTATTGGGAAATAGATACGAGGTTAAGACAAACAGATTCCGTCTTACTTTCACTTCACACTCAACAAACCCTCACGACTACAATTGCTGAATTTATTCAACTATTACGACGTGGGACAATTACCGCTAACCCCTATCCTATTCGTCCCATTGGTAATGCCAAAAAAGCCGTTACTTTAGCTACCGTCTTCCAATACCGTGCGAGTCATAGATATCACAAATGGCATTTTTGGCTGGATGCGGGTTCACCCCTCTGGGCTAAAGGTGGTGCAGCCACTTTGTTTGGTGCTACTTTATTTCTTAGAGATAGGTTAGGAGAACCTTGGACAGCAGCAGATGAACAAGAATCAGAAACGCAACGATTACGTCGGATTATAGCAGATTTACTGGCTCGTGTTTCTGAAAGAGTTTATTTATGTCACAGTGATTTAGCTGTAAATGGACAAGAACAAATAGGTCCTTTATTATCTTTAGTTCATTCTTGTGATGTCATATAGTTACAGCTACTTTCAGGTAAATAGACCACAAGCAGACCTCTCTCCTACAAGGAGATAGGCTTTGATTTTCTCCCCTTCCCTTGTAGGGAAGGGGCTGGGGGTTAGGTCTAATAACTGCTGTAATAACTATATCTCCAACTTATTCAAAAAATCGGGTATCTAGGTCAAAGACAATGGGTATAAGAGGTTTAATCATAATTCCCTAAAACTTCAAGATTACAAGCCATATAACCAATTGATAAGGGTGATTTATTTCCTAAAAGTAAGGAAATTTTTGCTAATATTTGCGGTAAACTTACACCATATACTCGCTTTAATTTTTCCCTCAACTGATTGATAATGCGTTCCCCGGTGATATCATCTGTACCTGGACGCAATAACCAATGAGTTCGCAATATTTGTAAATGGCTAATATCTTGATGTTTTGTAACTCTTTGAATTTCTTTAGCAGCGTTTTCTATTAATTCGTCAGTGACTATTTTCATGACTAATGGTTGTAAGCTAAATGAAGTTTCATGATCACTTACCCATCTTTCTAAAAGTGATTTGTTTTCTAATTCTACAATTCCTAATAAAACTGTTCCCGGATCAACAGATATAAGTAAGTGGGTTTGCAAGCGAGAAAAAGATATGGGTTCTTGCCAAATAGCTAACCAATAGATTATGTCTCTCTCTAATTCTGATAATTTATCTAGTTGTTGTTTGATGATAATTTTCAGTCTTTCCCCAACAATTAAGGTATTCTGATTGATAAATTCAGCTACATTACCAGCAAACACAGATTGAATAAATGGTGTGACAAGTTTTAAGCCTAAAGGATTACCTCTATACAGTTGAATTAATGCTAATAAACCTAATTCTTTACCTGTAAATCCTCTGCACTTCAATAATTCTAAAGCTTCTGTTTTTGACAAACCATGTAATTTAATATTGGCAACTGTTTTTGTATTTACTTCTGTATAATTTTGTTTTTCTCGACTGGTAGTAATAATGCAGCTTTGATGACGATATAAACTGAGTTTTTGCACAAAATCACTCAATTCTGAATTTCTACTAACCGTATCTATGCCATCTAAAATCACTAAACAGCGATGTTTTTGCAAATGTTGGACAAGTTGAAAACTCCCTGCTTGAACATTATCAACATTTTTTTGATTCAACGCGTTTAATAAATTATTCAATAAATCAATAATTGATGTGGGATAATGGAAAGATTTCCAAATTATAAACTTAAATTGAGACTTAATATTATCGACTAAAGCTAAAACTAGAGAAGTTTTACCAATTCCACCTATACCAGTAATATTGATTGATCTACAACCAGCTTTTACCCATGTTTCTAATTGTAATATTTCTTCATTTCTCCCATAAAAACTTTCTAAATTAGGTGCTTCATACCAATCTAGATATATTGGATAATTATCTATATTTACATCATTTACATCAGTGAGTTCGGCGATATTTTCCCAGTTAGTAATTCCTACTACTGCACAGATAGAGATAAAGATTTCTTTCTGAATGCGATCGCCTTGCCAAAATCTTCTTAAAGTAGCTTTAGAAGTATGGGCATCTTGCCACCAACGCGCTGTACTGGTTTTTGTCCATCCTAACCGCTGACGGGCTTTATCAACAATTTCTAATCCTGTGCTTGATGCTTTGAGAGAGTTGGACATAGGTTTTTATATGATAATTAAGGGATTTAGATCCCCGACTTCTTTGAGAAGTCGGGGATCTGGATGTTGTAGAATATTATATTAATTGCTATCATTTCATTATTTCCAGGAAAACCTACCTGAAACCATTGAAAATAATGCGATTATCAACCAGTTCAGGTATATTAAACTCTATGCCTAAAACTTCTAACAAACTTTCACCCCACAATCTCAAACGATAGTAAGTTTCTCGAATATTCTTAGTTGTTCCTTCAACACCTTCTCTAAATTGCCTATTTGATGAACATATGTGACTAGTGATTGAAAATTTAAAACAACGATATTCCTAACTTTTCAAAGAAATAGAGTATCTGATCCCACTCACTGAACCCACAACTGAGCATAAAACTGAGCATATCTCCCTGAAAAACCAACCTACGCTAGAGACATACAACAACAGCGACAGGTAAAAACTATGACTCGTAACCTAGAAACTCAACCCAGTGGTTTATACATTCAAACCCCCAACCAACAAGCGATCGCTTTTCCCCTCAAACACACAGAAGTTAAAGCTAAAGTTAGCGGTAACATCTCACGGGTGGAAGTTACCCAAACCTTTGAAAACCCCTTTACAACTACTCTAGAAGCTACTTATATTTTCCCCCTACCTGATGAAGCCGCAGTTGATGATATGCTGATTCGGATAGGCGATCGCACAATTCAAGGCAGTATCAAAAAACGCCAAGAAGCACAGCAAATTTACGAACAAGCTAAACGACAAGGACGCACCGCCGGACTCTTAGAACAAGAAAGAGACAACATTTTCACCCAATCCCTCGCTAACATCAAACCCGGTGAACAAATTGATGTGATTATTCGCTACACCGAAAGCCTTAAATTTGAGGGTGGAAATTACGAGTTTGTCTTCCCGATGGTAGTTGGACCTCGTTACATTCCCGGTATCACCATCGAAGAAAATACCGCTGGTGGTGGTTCCGCACTTGCACCCATGAGTTTAAATCAAGATACCGATTTAGTCCCAGATGCTTCCCGGTTGAACGCTCCCATTCTTCCCAATGGAATGCGATCGCGTCATGATATTAATGTCACCATAGAAATTAACGCTGGTGTAGAAATACAGAATATTAACTCACCCTCTCACCACATTCAAATTACCCGTAACGGACAAATAGTACAGGTAAAACTTGCTGATGGAGACACAATACCCAACAAAGATTTAATTATACGCTACCAGATAGGTAGTAAAAAAACTCAAGCTGCCTTACACATCCAAGCTGATGAACGGGGTGGACACTTTGCAGTTTACTTGATTCCCGCCCTTGAGTATCGCCCAGATCAGCTTGTGCCTAAAGATGTAATATTTTTAATTGATACATCCGGTTCCCAAAGTGGCGCTCCACTGATACAATGTCAAGAATTGATGCGCCGTTTTATCAATGGACTTAATCCCCAAGATACATTTAGTATCATAGATTTTGCTGATACGACACAGCAACTTTCAGCCGTTCCCCTGTTCAACACTCCCCAAAATCGCCGACTAGCACTTAACTACATCAACCGTTTAAATGCTGGTGGGGGAACAGAAATGTTAAAGGGTATTCGCACGGTCTTAAATTTCCCTGTTACAGAGTTTAACAGGTTGCGAACTATTGTTTTATTAACTGATGGTTATATCGGTAATGAAAACCGAATTTTAGCAGCAGTACAACAACATCTGCAACCAGGAACTCGTTTACATAGCTTTGGTGCAGGTAGTTCAGTCAATCGCTTTTTACTGAATAGAATCGCCGAAATAGGCAGAGGTATTGCCCATATTATTCGTCATGACGAACCAGTGAATGAGGTAGTAGAAAAATTCTACCGTCAAATTAATAATCCCGTTTTTACTAACATCAAATTACAATGGGAAGGTGATGGAGAATCGCCAATTATCTATCCATTAACCCCACCAGATTTATTTGCAGAACAGCCATTAGTATTATTTGGCAATAAATCAGATCGTCTTGCTGGTAAACTGCACATTACTGGCATAACCGCCGATGGTAAACATCATCAACAAACCTTTAATATTAACTTTACCGTCACAGGTAATCCTGGTATTGCCCAACTTTGGGGACGTTCTCGCATTAAAGATCTAATGAATCAAATGGTTAGTGGTGACACAAAAGCAGGTGTAGAAGCAGTCACCAATACAGTATTAACTTATCAATTATTATCCCAATATACCGCCTTTATTGCTGTTAGTGATGAGGTGAGAGTTAATCCTTTAGAAGATTCTCTATCTCTACAAGTACCTGTAGAAATGCCCGAAGGTATTAGCCATCAACGTAAAATAATTGGTAGTGCTGCTCTCATCGGAAGACGGCCATCTCTCTCACGTCCTCAACCTCCCATGTATGCACCCGCACCTGGACTTGAATCATTACCAGATGATTTTGCTAATCTTGGAGCTTTGTTAAGTAAACCTGAACCATCTGTAATATCTGAACCATTATCAGATGCAGAGTTAACGGATTTTTTGGCTGATTTTACAGCATTAAATAATGAAGATTCAGATCCCAATGAAATAAAAGGACGTGGTTATCCAGTTCCACTCTCTCTGAAACCAGTTGATCAGAATAACCCTCGTTTAAAGATAGTAAATATCACAGGAATAACTCAGTCAATGATATCTCTAATTACTGATTATCTCCAAACAATTCCATTACCTGAAGGTGTTAGTGGTGAGTTAGTATTTGAGTTTGAATATCATCATGGCAGAGTGAAAAATGTGGCATTAGATGAAGACAATTCAACGATTCAGGAATGGCAAACAATTGATATCATCTTCCGGAAATTATATACTTGGAAATGTTCAGAAAAGTTCATCGGTCAAGTGGTGTTAAAAATTCAAATTCAACCATAGGATAATGCCTGTTTTAATACTTATCCAATCTATTTATTTTTCGTTCCCATACTCTGTATGGGAATGAATTATAGAAGGCTCTGCCTTCTATTTCAAGCACAGGCAAAGCCTCTGTAATAGCATTCCCAGTCAGAGACTGGGAACGAGATAAAATGTGTTTGGGCTGGTAATTGGTGATGGGGAAAAACAATTATTGATTAGGGAATACTGTTTAGTTAAGGCTAAAAAACGAAAATACGTAGATTGGGTTGAGGCACGTATCCCTTCGGGACACTACTTGTTCGCAAAGCGTGCTGTAAGCATACACGCAGTGTCCCGGAGGCATAACCCAACATTTTCAATATTTTGTTGGTTTTATACAATGGGTTATTTGCGTGGTAATTTTCGTTAACCGAACAGTATTGTTGTGCGATGGGCTTCTAGCCCGTCCAAATTTCCACCAATCCCCAAAATCTTTACAATATATAAAGTACAGCCATCATTCATAAGAAAAACAATGGGAATATTCGGTTTTGGTAAAAAACTGGCCATACCTACACCTGAGCAAGCGTTACCAGGACGCACAGAAAAAATGCCAGTACCTGCAAAACATTACGTCAACAGTAACCCCCTCAAACCTCCGTTTCCTGAAGGTATGGAAACTGCCATGTTTGGTTTAGGCTGTTTTTGGGGTGCAGAACGCAAGTTTTGGCAACAAAACGGAGTTTACAGCACTGCGGTAGGTTATGCTGCTGGTTACACACCTAACCCCACCTACAGAGAAGTATGCACAGGCATGACTGGTCATAATGAAGTAGTATTAGTAGTGTTTGATCCGCAGGTAATTACTTATTCCCAACTGCTAAAAGTCTTCTGGGAAAGCCACAACCCCACCCAAGGAATGCGTCAAGGTAATGACTCTGGCACTCAATACCGTTCTGGTATTTATGTATATTCACAGACTCAAAAGCAACTAGCAGAAGCATCACGGGACGCTTATCAACAAGCTTTAGAAAAAGCAGGGTATGGGGAAATTACCACAGAAATTTTAGATGCACCTGAATTTTATTATGCTGAAGACTACCATCAACAGTATTTAGCTAAAAATCCCGGTGGTTATTGCGGTTTAGGTGGTACTAATGTTGCTTGTCCTGTGGGTGTTTCTGAAGCCCCAGTCAGTTAGAAGAACCGATTCATAATGTAGAGTGGGTAGGGGTTTTCTCGTTCCCATACTCTGTATGGGAATGAATTTTTCAAGGCTCTGCCTTGAATGATACCAGAGTCAGAGTCTCTGTGATAGCATTCCCAGTCTCAGACTGGGAACGAGATCAACGATATCATTAAAATGCGTGCATGAGATAAGCGAAAACTCCCATCCAAATAATAATACTCACAGGTGCGCCAATCATAATCCCAGCGATCGCCCAACCTCTTTGATGGGCTTTAAATTGTTCAATACTGCGCCAGTGTCTACTTTTCCAAGCCCACTCATTACCTTTAAAACCGAGAGCGATTGTCATGATTCCGCCAATATGGGGGATAAAACACAGCAACCCATACCAAACATTATTAGGCCACATCCACAACCAAGGCATCAAAAACGCCCCCCAATTCCAACCTAAAATTTCCTCTGGTACTGGTGCATATTGATTAGATATACCACATCCAGAATTGTTAATGACATCTTTGATCTCTAAGTGTTCAACTGCTCTTTTTGGGCTAACTGTATCCCCAGATTTGAGCGCAGTCAAGGCTTGATTTGCATTACTAAAACGTTGTTCTGGTGCGGGTTCTATTAGCTTCTGCAACCAATTTTCAAAGGACAAACTCAGACTAACTCGGTCTGCAAATTGTATTCGTAAATCTTGCTGAGGTAAATCTGCGGGAGGAAGACCAGTTAATAAATGAATTAAAGTTGCTCCTAAAGCATACAAATCCGATGCAGGAACCGCCCGACCTCCAAATTGTTCCATAGGTGCATAACCATAAGTACCGACAACGGTAAAAGTTACACCTTCTTTAGCAGCTTTATCTTGAACAGCCCCAAAATCAACTAAATAAATTTGATTATCTTCACCCCAAATCAAATTACTTGGTTTAATATCTCGATGTAAAACTCCTGGATTTAACTCATGTAAATAGGTGAGAATTTTTAAAACCTTAACAGCAATTTTTCTAACTTTATTTTCCGTAAATCTTTCACCAGCAACGAGTTTTTCTTTGAGAGATTCACCAGGAATATATTCTTGAATCAAGCCAAACCAGAGACTGCGGTCATCAATACAAAAATAATCAATATACTTGGGGATACAAGGATGATTTAGTTGTTTCAGAATCTGTCCTTCTCTCTCAAATAGTTTGAGGTCATCCCACTGAACAGCACCACCAAAAGCCAAGAGTTTGACGACAACTAAAGAATTTTCTGGGTTAGTGGCTTGCAAATCCTTAGCTAACCAAGTTTGGCGAATTCCATTATTCCCAAGTTGGCGTTGGATTTGATAACGGTCTTGTAATATTTCTTCTGTTTGCAGCATTTAGACACCTGCTGGCAATTTACGCTCAGTTTATTCCCCGACTATTCCAGGATAATCAATTGAATGAGAAAATGTAAAGGAAGCAGGAGAATAGATGACAGATAAAGGGTGACAGGTGAAAGATCTGAGTTTTTCCTAATTACGAATTATAAATTACTTTCGCGAAGCGTTTCCGAAGGAAATATGATGAATTATCATGTTCTCCCAGCTAAATTAGCAACCACCGCTGCTAATTCTCCAGGATTTATCGGCTTGGGAATATGTAACTGAAAGCCGGCTAACAAAGCTTGGGTGCGGTCTTCTGCTCTAGCATAAGCTGTTAGTGCCACTGCGGGAATTTTTCCTCCTTGATCACTAGGAAGACTTCTAACTTTACGAATTAGTGTATAGCCATCTTCTTGGGGCATTCCAATATCACTTATTAATATATCTGGGTGGAATTGTGATAACGCCTTCAGTGCTTCTTGAACACAAGTTACAGCGAGGACTTGAGCGCCATATTGTCCTAAAATTGTGGTGAGCAAATTCCGTGTATCTGCTTCATCATCAACAACAAGTACCCGCACATCTTGCAGGATTGAGAATTGCTGATTAACAAAATCGCTTTTGGCTGAAAATGGGTGTGGCTTTGGTGTATTATTTTCGCTCATTAAGGCTTTCATGGGTAAATTGACGGTGAAGATTGACCCATGTTCTATTCCTGGACTGCTGGCGGAAACTGTGCCGCCGTGCAGTTCTACCAAATGACGGACGATGGCTAATCCTAATCCTAATCCGCCGTGCGATCGCGTAGTTGAGCTATCAGCTTGGCGGAAGCGTTCAAATACATGAGGTATAAATTCAGGAGAAATTCCTATTCCAGTATCACTGACTTGAATTTGCACACGGGAATTAATTCGCTCTAGTTTTACCTGAACTCTTCCTCCCTTGGGTGTAAACTTGACAGCGTTGGAGAGCAAATTCCAGATTATTTGTTGCAAGCGGTTAGCATCAGCTATCACTAACCCCAGTGCTGGGTCAAATTCTGACTCAATGGAAATACTTTTAGCATCTGCGGCTGGGCGCACAGTGTCGATAGCTGCTTCTACTACTGGGGCAAGTTCCACTGGACGCAGATTAAGGTGAAGTTTGCCACGGATAATCCGGGAAACATCCAAAACATCTTCAATTAATTGTGCTAAAGCACGACTGTTACGGTCTATGGTATCCAACGCTGTAGCAGTGGTAGCCTCATTAAACTTACGGCTTTTGAGTAGCTGTGTCCACCCTAACATGGCATTGAGGGGGGTGCGGAGTTCGTGAGAAAGTGTGGCTAAAAACTCATCTTTGATGCGGTTAAGAGCTTCTGCTTCAGCCCTAGCTGCTTGTTCTCGCTCTAGTAATTGTTCCCGTTCTTGCTCTGCTTGCTTACGTTCGGTAATGTCAATCATGAACCCATGCAGTAGCTTTGGTTCATCTTCACCCCGCAGCACATTAACAATGTCATATAACCAAACCACTCTGCCATCTGCGGCCAACATTCTATATTCAAATTCGTAATTTTCCAGTGATTGTGAAGAGTGGAAACAATAATTAACTACCCATTCCTGATCATCTGGGTGGATGTGTGTTGCCCAAAAATTTTCATTGTACCAATCATTTGAGGGATAACCGAGAATTGCTTCACTTTGGGGACCAATGTATGTAAAATTCCCAGTTTTAGAATCTGCTTCCCAAGGAATAACGCGCACTTTTTCTGTTAATTTCCGAAATTTTTCTTCGCTTTGTTTAAGCGCAAATTCGGCTTGTTTTTGCTCAGTAATATCTCTCATGAGAGCCACAAATCCTTTCACTATTCCTTGCTGATTAAATTGGGGAATGTAAGTGACGCTTGTATGACGTTTTGTACCATCTTGATGAAATATTTGGGTTTCGTAGGTGACTTCCTTTCCTGATAGGGCTGTTTCTACATAAGGAGAAATTGTTTGATAAATTGACTTTCCTAAAAATTCTTCCAGGTGCTTACCATAAATTTCAGAGGTGGGTATGCCAAACCATTCTTCATATTTTTTATTATTAAAGCGATAACGCTGTTGAGCATCAACATAAGAAATTTTTGCTGGCAAAGAATTGGTAATCAAGCGCAGTTGTTCTTCCTGTTTCTGTAGGGACTCCTCTGCTTGTTTACGTTGACTGACATCTACCACAAACCCGATGATTTGTTCTGAATTATTGTCTAATAATGCCAAACCTACTATAACACTAACCCGACTGCCATCTTTACGGATGTATTGTTTCTCAAAAGGTTGACAAACTCCTTGAGTTTTTAACTCAACCTTTAAGTTTTCGCTTTGTTCCACATATTCTGGAGGTGTTATTTCTCGAACGTTTATTCGTCCTGTTAGTAGTTCTTCTTGTGAATAACCTACCATTTTTAAAAAGGCATCATTTGCTTCTAACACTTTGCCATTCATATCAGTTATAATCACCCCGATAATGTTGGCATTTTTCAATCTTCTGAATCGAGATTCACTCGCAGCCAGGTATTGGATATTTATTTCTAACTTCTGTTTAGCAGCACGTAATTCTGAGTTGAGCCAATTGATCAATAGTGTTATCATCATAAATAATGATAACTTAATTATACTGTTGAGACTATCAACATGAAATGAAAATTTGGGGTTGATAAAAAAGTAGTTGACAGCTATGGTAGAAGAAATAGTAGCTAATATCCCTGGCTTGATGCCACCATACCAGGTACTAATTGCTATAGCCCCAAAAAATAGCAGAAAAATAGATCGATCTAGAAATGGCTGTAACACGAATGTTAGTACCAAGGCGATACCAACAGATACAATCGCCACACCATAGTTTAATAGAAGGGAAACTCTTCCTTTCAATATAGGTCTCCTTTAGTGCTGCAAGCTACTTGAATTTGCCCTGAAATTTAGTCAGACACGGCGCTATAGTTCCATAACTATTATGCAACTGGGCAATCCAAAGCTTATATTTCTTGACTAGGAATCTATCTAAAGTAGTAAAAATCTATGTAAGTTTACTTTTTCAGGTATAGACTCTATCATGTCCCTAATTAATATTATTAGCAGATGTTGAGGAATAAAACTTTATTGATTGTTAAATTTTGCTCTCAGGAGTAAGTAAGTGTTCATTTCCCCTTTACCTTTGACTTCAATTAAGCCGCGTTCTTGGAGTAAATAGTTTTCTTTTAACAGATGATAGCTGGCTTCACAAACCTGGATACAACCTGGTATACCATGTGATTCCATTCTACTAGCAGTATTAACTGTATCTCCCCACAGATCATAAGCAAATTTTTTTAACCCAATCACCCCTGCTACTACTGGACCAGTGCTAATACCAATACGGATACGAAACGATTGATTTTGTTCTTGGTTGAACCTAGCTACAGCCTGTTGCATATCCAGCGCCATATTAGCTATGGCTATGGCATGATCACTGCGATGATTAGGTAAACCAGCAACTGCCATATATGCATCACCAATAGTCTTGATTTTCTCGATTCCATGCAGTTCTGCTAATTCATCAAATAAGCAGAATATTTCGTTTAATAACTCCACTAGTTGAGGTGGGGAAGTATGACTAGAAAGCTCCGTAAATCCTACAATATCAGCGAATAAAACTGTTACTTCCAGGAAGCTATCAGCAATGGTTGTAGGTTGTTGTTTTAATTGTTCAGCTATTACCTGTGGTAAGATATTTAAAATCAGTTTTTCTGATTGTTTTTGGGCTATTTCTAATTCTTGTCTCGACCTAAATTCTTGTTTCTTCAACTGTTCATATAAATAAACAGAAAAAACACAAATTAGTGCAGTCCAAAAGAAATAAATTCCATTTTCTACATAAAAATATAATGGATGTCTAAATTGAGGACGATAGATTAAGTACAATCCTAAATAAGAGACAATCGTACCAATTTGTGAGATGAGATGAGTTCGCCATAATACAGGAATAAGAGTGGCTTGAGTGATAAACATCAAATTCCAAATATTAGTAAAAGGCTCTACAAAATCAAACAGAATGGCCGTATAAATTTGGACAACACAAGTTACAGCCCAAGATAAACTTAAAAAAATTAAATGTGGGTAACGATGTCCTAGTTTAGTCTGGCATAATAACCAACAAATCAAAATGAAAAATTCAATTACTAAACCAATTTTCAAGGCATATAATTTTCCATGAGGTTGTTGATTCACCCAGACAAAAAAAGCAGTCAGTGTTAAACCAACAATGAGCATGATTTTTGTTTGCAATTCTAAACGCTTGAGTATAAAGCGCCGCCGCTGTTCTTTGTAGGATTCAACCTGGCTTACATCTATTTGCAAGTCCAATATTTCCGGAGTAAACAGCGCCTCTATTCGGGTTGTACCAAAATCTCTTTTGGGAATCATGCACTTTTTAGGTTATGAGTAGTTAAATGTGAACAGTTGGGAGAAAACCTAACATGGGTCGCAACCCTACTTTAACTTTTGATCGTGGTACGTTAATTTTACACCCACCACCACGCAGCAAAGCTTGGATAGACTTTGCCACATGGGATGATAGAATCGAAAAATTCCGCATTCCCGCCATTAGATACCGTTCTTTAGTCGAAGCACTGCAAGCAGAAGAGACAAACTTTACTGATGAGGCTAAGAAATTTTATCCTCTAGAGTTGGTTCCCAGTTTGGAAATGACTCCCTATCCCCACCAAAATGAGGCTTTAGCGGCTTGGAAATTGGCGGGAAGGCAGGGGGTTGTGGTGCTGCCCACAGCGGCGGGTAAGACTTATTTGGCTCAAATGGCCATGCAAGCGACACCGCGCACGACATTGATTGTTGTCCCCACTTTGGATTTGATGCACCAGTGGTATGCACACCTGACAGCGGCTTTTCCTGATGCGGAATTAGGTTTGCTGGGGGGTGGTTCACGGGATCAAACACCGATTTTGGTAGCAACTTATGATAGTGCGGCTATTCATGCGGAAAGTTTGGGTAATAAATATGCTTTGATTATTTTTGATGAATGTCATCATTTACCGACTGATTTTAATCGGGTAATTGCTGAATATGCGATCGCACCCTATCGACTGGGACTTTCTGCTACACCAGAACGCACAGATGGTAAACACGCTGATTTAAACATTCTCATTGGTAGAGAAGTTTATCGCCAACGTGCTGAAGATTTGGCGGGTAAGGCTTTGGCAGAACATCAAGTTGTGCAGATAAAAGTGAAGTTATCCCAACTTGAACGAGAAAGATATAACCAGCTAATTCAAACCCGCAATGATTTTTTAAAGCAATCTCGCATTTCTTTGGGAAGTTTACAAGGTTGGCAAACTTTTGTACAAATGAGTGCGCGATCGCAGGTAGGACGCAGGGCAATGTTAGCACATCGGCAAGCAAAAGAAATCGCTCTGGGGACTGATGGTAAGTTAAGAATTCTGATTGATTTATTAGCTGAACATTACCCCGCAAGGATGTTGATTTTTACGGCTGATAATGCTACTGTTTACCGCATTTCTCAAGATTTGTTAATTCCCGCTATCACTCATCAAACTCCGGTGAAGGAAAGGCATGAAATTTTATCTAAGTTTAAGGAGGGGCAATATAATACTTTGGTTGCTTCTCATGTCTTAAATGAGGGGGTTGATGTTCCTGCAGCTTCAATAGCAATTATTCTTTCTGGTACTGGTTCTGCTAGGGAATATGTTCAGCGTCTGGGTAGAGTTTTACGTAAGGGAAATCTGGAAAATAAACAGGCGATTTTATATGAAGTCGTGGCTGAGGATACTAGTGAGGAGGGAACTTCTGCTAGGAGAAGAGGAGAGAATAAAAGCATGGGAGCAGAGGAGCAGGGGAGTAGGGGAGCAGGGGAGCAAGGGAGCAGAGGGGAGCAGGGGAGCAGAGGGGAGAAGAAAGGAAGAAAGGGAAATTTAAAGGTTGTTTATGGGGGTGGTCAGGAAAGAAGTGCTAAGGCTGCTGAACAGTTAGAAATTAATTATTCAACACAGAAGAAGGATGTTACCAACGGAGTTATTGATTCATCGTCAAAACGGGGAGGAGATTATCCCGAAGAGACTGAAACTTGATCAGCAACATTTGGATTTGGCAAGTGATTTGATTGGTTTTTTTAAAGACGCGGTGGGGAAATCTCAAGGGGTTCTTGAACGTCAATTGGCAGATTTTGAAGGCGATACTACTGATTATCGCATGAAGCGCGGTTTGGCTTATGTTCTTAAAAGTAGTTTCTGCACTTTTGAGGTTGTTAGTCCACTGGAACCGACTATGTTACGGGAACGGGTGTTTTCTTTGGCTGCAAAATCTGTTTCTAGTCGGGAAGCAACTGATGTGGTTTTGACTAAAATCGCTGATGATTTGAGTCAGGAATTACAACAGGAGGTTTTACCAATTCAGGTGCGTGATGGTCTTTATGCTGATTTATCTGAAAATAAAATTTTAACTGCTTTTGATGCTCCTAAGTCTGAAGATTTATTACATCGTTATAATTTATCTCAGGTGCAAGGTGTGTTTTATAAAGCCAGTCAGTTGGTGTTAAATGCTCACCGCAATGTACCGGGAGAATATAAGTTGTTATTTCGTTATCTGAAGTTGTTTCAATTAATGGCTTATATTGAAGGTGATGCTGACCACGGTTTTACTATTAGTATTGATGGTCCAACAAGTTTATTTAGTCCTAGTACCCGTTATGGTTTGGCGATCGCTAAATTAATTCCCGCTTTACTCCATGTAACAAAATGGAGTTTAGCCGCCACTTTACAAACACGAGATTTTTATACAAATGAATGGAAAACTGGCAGGTTTACTCTCAATTCTGAATGTGGTTTAGTTTCTCACTATCCTAAAGGTAAGCCCTATGATAGTATGTTAGAACAGTCTTTTGCTGATAAATGGGATGCTTTAAAAAGCGGGTGGATATTAGAGCGAGAAGTTGATTTACTTCCGATTCCCGGTAGTGTCATGATTCCCGATTTTCGCCTCGTTCATCCTGATGGCAGAACTTTTTTATTAGAAATCGTTGGTTATTGGCGACCGGAATATTTACAAAAGAAGTTTTCTCAGGTACGTCGTGCCAATTGTGATAATTTAATTTTAGCAATTTCTGAAAGATTGAATTTAGAAAAGGCAGGTGTTAAATTAAATGATGTCCCAGCAAGAATTGTTTGGTTTAAAGAAAAGTTATTACCAAAAGCAGTTTTAGCTGTAATGGAATAATTTTGGTAATTGGTAATTGGTAATTATCTTGTTCCTGACTCTTGACTCCTATTTTTAACATGAATCCAACTGTTACCCGTCCCGCTTGGACAACTGACTTAGAACTAGAAATCTTTGAGAAAATAATTAATCAACACGCACCCCATCTACCAAAAAAACGTTTACATGAAACCAAACCCCCGGAAACAACAGAAGAAATTGAAAACTTCTATCGTTTTCGTGTTGCAGGTGCGGCTCATGATTTGTTTATTGTTCAAGTTTGTGCTAATATAATTGGTCAAATTCCTGACCCAGAACTTCAGTTATTTTTAAGTCAGCAAATTGGTGATGATGGCGCACACGCAGAAAATACCCGTCGTAGGGCGCAAGTCATATCAGGACGTGATCCCATTGAAGATATACAACGACAAGTACAAAAACATTGGGATTATATGGGAGATTTACCCATTCGTAATTGGCAAGGTTTTTTGGCTTTTGAGTTACATTATGAAATGCACATTGTGGCATCTTTATTAGTTAATAGTCGTACCAGTAAAATTAGTGACCCTGAATCAGCTAAATTTTCCGCTACTCGAATTCAACCAGAAGAAGCTTTTCACCGTGTCGGCGTTGTAAAATGGTGGCAACGCAAGTATGACCAAGCTTCCCCAGCAGAAAAAGCAGATTTAGTTGCACAAATATTAGAACTTGATGAAGAAGGACAAAACAGAAGAAATCCTTACCTCAAGGAACATTGGCAACTTACGCATACAGCTATTGGTACGGATATTGATGATTTACCAAAAATTTACGATGCTTGGCGGCAGGAAGTGCTGGCTTACTTTTTAGATACTCCTGTTTCTCGACTTCCTCAACTTGTGAGTGTTAATGATTGAGAATAGGTGACAGGTGACAGGTGACAGGTGACAGGGAAGAGAGAGTAGGGGGGAAAATCCGTAAGTACGAATTACGAAATAATAGGAATAGGTGGGCAATGCCTACCATACAATATTTTTTTATTTATGAAATATTTTAATTTTTTCTTAAGAATTTAATCAAAAAAATATTACATTTTTTTATACTTTTCAGGGTTTTTATAAAGGAAAATTTAATTATTTAAATAACTTAACTAAAGACCAGCATTATTATTAACTTATGTAGTTGGAAATACAAATATATCTAAAGTCAGATTTATAATTATCGGATGTAAGAATATCTTTATTAAAAACAGCAAAACAATGAAAGCTAAATTTCCTGCTACCTTAACAATTATAGCTGCTTTTTTGAGCTTAAATAGCGCCGTGTATGCACAATCAATGGCACAGCCTCAACCTGGAAGTTTTACTTTAAAGGGTGATTCTTTAGTTAATATTAATGATCGCAACGCCAAAAATGATTTTCGCAAGTTTTTTGAGCAAATCTCCCAGAATCAAGCTCAAGAAAACACAATTTCTGAAGAATTACCTCTGAGTGAGTCAATAACAATTCCTTATACTCCTATATTTTTACAACCCGCATATCAAAATCTGAATGAAAATGACGGGTTACAGTTGCAGCTAGATTTGAGTGATGGTAATTGATACTTCCCCACTACACACTCCACGCCAAACACCACATTCAGGACTAATGCTTAATTAGTTCTATGCCTAATTTGCTCCCTATTTCCATAACATTATTTGTAAAGTCTGTCATACCTGCAATCGGGGCAGCAGCTACACTAGCAGCAGTTAGTAAAGCTACTAGACGCTTTCTGAGTTTGGGTAAATTGCGTTCTTTTTCTGGTTTTTGAATTTCTACTTCTACATCATCAATATCAATGGTGATGTCTTCACGGATTTCTGTTGGAAATTGGGCGGCAGTTTGGCGCATGGTGCTGATAATTTGCATTAGTTCTGCTACGCTTGCACCGTTTGTTTGAGTTAAGTCATTAGACATCTCCGGTAATTAAATGTGCGTGGTTTGAAACCCTTGTAGAGACGTTCCGGCGGAACGTCTCTACCATATTTCCGGAGAGGTCTATTGATATTGCAGCATTACGCCACTGCGCCAATAGATTTGGTTATGGATTTTTTCGTGGGTGTTAACAATGAAGCGGGAGATGATGCTTTCGGGGAGAACTTTGTAATGGTATTGAAATTCCAGGGTTTCGCCTTCTAGTTCTGTTTTGTCTGGTTGGTCTTTAGGCAGAAGTCCCGCAATCAAGAATTTTGGTGGTTGACATTCTAGTTGAAAGCAAAGCTCAAATTCCTTCATCAGCCCGATTAGATAGTCGTGACGCTGGGTAGGGTAACGCTCTGGATTGAGGATGCGGGAGAGATCATTGTGGGTGAATATGCCTTTGCTTTTAGTTTTGAGGGTTTCATCGCTCAGGAGTGCATAAATACCTTCTGTCACCCAGTTGGGTTTGAGGACGTTGAAATTTTGGAGGATGGGATGATCACGGAAGTTGAGAACTAAGCCAAGTCTATGCAGCAGGTCAATAAGTTGTTCTTGGTTTTGTTCTTCAGGAATCTCGTTTTGATAGCAGATGCCAATATAGTTACTGTAGGTGATGAAGTCTTCATTCATGGATTCAAGTTGTTGTTTAACTTCAAACCATGAGAGGGGTAGAAGGTCGTAGACTTCTTTGAGGTTGGCGATTTGCTTCAAAATGGCCGTGCGAAGTTCATCAATGCCGATATTGTCTTGGCAGGAAGTTTCAATAATGTCTTGAATATTAGGATATTTTTCCCGTAATGCCTTGCGGTTGATGTCTAGGGGTTGTTCATCTTTTTTGTTGCCAACGATAATCACGGGGGACTGGCCACCAAAGCTTTCAATTAGTTTCAGCCAATATTCGATGCGGTTTTCTTCTTCGCTGGTGCGACAATTACAGACTAGGAGATAGAGGCTACGCTTAGTCAGAAAAAACTGATGGGTGGCGTGATAAATTTCCTGGCCGCCAAAGTCCCAAACATTCAGGCGGATGTCTTTGCTATTTACCTGTACGTTCCAAGTTTCTACATTGAGTCCGTCGGTTTGGGGTTGATTGTTTTCATATTTATTACGGATTAGTCGCTCGATGAGGGATGTTTTGCCGACGCTACCTTGTCCGATGAGTAAGAGTTTGGCTTCGTTGAGTGGACGCACTTCACCGCTACGGAGTAATCGCAAGTAATTGAAAATGTCTTCAACTGAACCAGCATCATCAAAAGAAGATCCTAAAATCTCTGGTGAAATAGGAAGCCGATTTCCCCGTAAATCTAATTTTTCTAATTTCGGTAAACTTTCAATCGCCTCTGGTATCTCCGTTATTTGGTTGTCATTGAGGTAAAGGTGGGTGAGATTGGTTAAATTAGCGATCGCCTCTGGTATCTCGGTGATTTGGTTGGAAAAGAGGTAAAGCTGCGTCAGATTGGTTAATTTGGCAATTGCCTCTGGTATCTCAGTGATTTGGTTGTTATAGAGGACAAGCTGGGTGAGATTGGTTAAATTGGCAATTGCCTCTGGTATCTCAGTGATTTGGTTGTTATAGAGGACAAGCTGGGTGAGATTGGTTAAATTGGCAATCGCCTCTGGTATCTCGGTGATTTGGTTGGAAAAGAGGTAAAGCTGCGTCAGATTGGTTAATTTGGCAATTGCCTCTGGTATCTCGGTGATTTGGTTGTTATAGAGGACAAGCTGGGTGAGATTGGTTAATTTGGCAATTGCCTCTGGTATCTCGGTGATTTGGTTGTTATAGAGGACAAGCTGGGTGAGATTGGTTAATTTGGCAATTGCCTCTGGTATCTCGGTGATTTGGTTGTTATAGAGGACAAGCTGGGTGAGATTGGTTAATTTGGCAATTGCCTCTGGTATCTCGGTGATTTGGTTGTTATTGAGGTAAAGCTGGGTGAGATTGGTTAATTTGGCAATCGCCTCTGGTATCTCGGTCAAATTTTTCCGCGACAAGTCTAACTTTTCCCAACCCTCAGCCGCAGCGCGATCTATCAGTACCAACAACTCATCCTGCTTCATAATTCCAAGGCTAAGGGTAAGAGAAAAGAAGATTGATGGAGATTATTTTAACTTATCAGTGTAAATGCTAGGTTATGGCTGTTTACTGTCAGAATCAGGATGTCCAGGATTCAAGGATGAACAGGATGAAAAGAAGGATTTCATCACCAATTACCCATTACCCATTACCCATTACCAATTACCCATTACCCATTACCCATTACCAGCCTCAACTAGATAACTAGCAACTTGAGTTAGTAATCTATTAGCTGATTTGCAGTAAAATTAGTCCTTTAGAGAGAAGAGGTTTTTTAATGACTCGTGTCATCATTGTGCGTCATGGGCAAAGTACATATAACATTGAACGACGTATCCAAGGACGTACTGATGCGTCAACGTTAACGGATAAAGGTCGGAGCGATGCGGGTAAAGCGGGTAAAGCCCTGAGTAATATAGCATTTACCGCAATATACAGCAGTCCCCTCAACCGAGCGAAGACAACAGCGGAAATTATTCATAATGAGTTGGTGGAAAAGTCTGCTGTGATTCAGGTTTCTGAAAATCTGGTCGAAGTAGATTTACCTTTATGGGCGGGAATGTTATCTGCTGATGTGAAAGAGAAGTTCCCTGATGACTATAGTATTTGGAAAAAACGCCCCCATGAATTGCGGATGATGATTAATGACGCACAGGGGACACAAGAACTATTTCCTGTTCTGTCTTTATATGAACAAGCCAAGCAGTTTTGGCAAGAAATTTTATCTCGTCATCAAGGGGAAACTATTCTTATAGTTGGTCATAATGGTATTAACCGCGCCCTGATTAGTACAGCTTTGGGTATTCTTCCCAGTGGCTATCATGGAATACAACAGTGTAACTGTGGAATTAGCGTTTTGAATTTTGCGGGCGGTTTGGGTGAACCAGTGCAGTTAGAATCAATGAATCAGACGCAACACCTGGGAGAGAGTTTACCTAGTTTGCGACCAAATCATCAGGGATTTAGATTATTATTAGTACGTCACGGGGAAACAGAATGGAATCGTCAAGGTAAGTTTCAAGGACAAATTGACGTTCCTCTCAATGATAATGGCAGAAACCAAGCCGGAAAAGCTGGGGAGTTTCTCAAAGATGTGGCGATTGATTTTGCTTTTAGCAGCACTATGGCACGTCCGAAAGAAACAGCGGAAATTATTCTCAAGCAGCATCCTGATGTCAAGTTGCAATTACTAGATGGTTTAAGAGAAATCAGTCACGGAACCTGGGAAGGTAAATTTGAAGCCGAAATAGAACAGGAATTTCCCGGAGAGTTGGAACGCTGGCGCACTCATCCCGCCGAAGTGCAGATGCCGGCAGGGGAAAATTTACAACAGGTACGGGAACGCAGTGTAGCCGCTTGGCAGTCAATATTACAAGCTGCTGAGGAAAATCAACTCCAAACCGGTTTGGTAGTGGCTCACGATGCGACGAATAAAACCTTGCTATGTCATATCCTGGGTTTATCACTAGAAAATTTCTGGAATTTCCGTCAAGGTAACGGTGCAGTTAGTGTGATTGACTACCCTTCAGGAGCAAGTGGTTTACCTGTGCTGCAAGCGATGAATATTACTGGTCATTTAAGTGGGGGTGTACTGGATAAAACGGCAGCAGGAGCATTGTAGGATATTGGTTTAGGCTTATGCTACGCTATGCTATCGGCTGTCGGTGATGGAATTTTAGATTTTGGATTTTGGATTTTAGATTTTTCCATTATAGCCATGGACAGGGTGGTTAGGACATCAATTGATAATGAAACTCCCACTACAAAAGGGTTTTACTCCTGACTCCTGCTATAATTCCAAATCCGAAATTTAAATTTTGCATCTTCAAGAAATAAAATAAACAAACTACTGACTCACTCATAGGTAATAGCCGATAGATACAATGACAACTGAACTGCTGCAAAAAGTACGGGTAATCGATCCGGTTTCGGAAACTGACCAAATAGCTGATGTGTTAATTGTTGATGGTTATATCCAAGCAATTGCACCGCAAATTTCTGATATTAGCGCCGATATTTCTATTAAAGATTGTCGGGGTTTGGTGATCGGTGCTGGGTTGGTGGATTTATATAGTCATTCCGGTGAACCAGGGTTTGAAGAAAGAGAAACTTTAATTTCTTTTTTGCAAGCTGCATCTGCTGGTGGTTTCACGAGAGTGAGTGTTTTACCTGATACATTTCCGGCTATTGATAACCCGGCTCTGGTGGCACAGTTGCAGAAGCAAATTAAATTAGAGGAGAGTTTACATTCTTCTTCTCCCCTGCACCCCTGCACCCCTGCACCCCTGCTTCAAGTTTGGGGTGCTATTACCTCTGATTTAGCTGGTAAGCAATTAACAGAGTTTGCTGATTTAGCTACTGCTGGGGTTGTGGGTTTTACGGATGCTAAACCTTGGGAAAATTTGGGTATAGTTAGGCGGGTTTTGGAATATTTGCAACCTTTTGGTAAACCTGTGGCGTTTTGGCCATGCGATCGCCATTTATCAGCAAATGGGGTAATGCGGGAAAGTGGGGAGGCTTTGCGGATCGGTTTACCCCCTATTCCAGCTAGTGCGGAAACAAGTGCGATCGCTGCTTTGTTGGAATTAGTCGCCGATATCAGAACTCCTGTTCATATTATGCGGGTTTCTACAGCCCGGAGTGTGGAATTAATCGCCACTGCAAAGTTTCAAGGTTTACCAGTGACAGCCAGCACCACTTGGATGCACCTGTTACGAGATACCACAGATGTGAAGAGTTATCATACAGCCTTGCATTTAGACCCGCCTTTAGGTAATCCTAGTGATGTAGCGGCTTTGCGTGGGGGTGTGCGTGGAGGTGTGATAGATGCGATCGCTATTGATCATGCAGCTTACACCTATGAAGAGAAAGTTCAGGCTTTTGCTGAATCACCACCGGGGGCAATTGGTTTAGAATTAGCATTACCTTTATTGTGGCAAAATCTGGTAGAAACTGGAGAATTTACAGCTTTAGAATTATGGCGAGTTTTAAGTAATCAACCAGCAGCGTGTTTACAACAAGAAATTAAACCTATTAAACCCGGTGAAAAAGCCGAATTAACATTATTTGACCCTGAGGAAATCTGGACAGTTAATAGAGAGAATCTTTATACACTTTCTAATAATACACCTTGGTTTGGACAACAAATAAAAGGTCGCGTTTTGCAAACTTGGTGTTAAAGCAGGTGACAGGTGACAGAGAAGGAAGTGATACTTATTTCCTGTTCCCTGTTCCCTGTTACCTGTTCCCTTATGTCAGTTCTAACCAACCTTGATAACCAGTAACAATGCGATCGCCATCTTTGAGAACGTGAACTTCTATTTGATCACTAGCCCAACTAATTTGATCTTTAAATTCTGGGTTAAATACATGAACTTGTTGATTTTTAGAAGAAACGGGAGACAAGGGAGAATTAATTGCTTGAGACTGGACAAAAGGACCGTCAATTAAAATATCTAATTGTGCTAACAATTCTTGAGAACCGGGAGGCGCTGATTCAGATTGTAATTGCTTGAGAGTAAAACCAGTAAAAGCCATCACATTTAGCCCAGCGGCTTTAACTTTACGTGCTAAACTTGCCAGTGCGGATGCTTGCCAAAATGGTTCACCACCAGAGAAAGTTACACCTGTATTATGGGGATTTTTGAGAATATCTTCAGCTAGGGTATCAATAGCCACTAACTTGTTAATTTCAAAAGTCCAAGAGTCGGGATTAAAGCAACCATCACACTCACGGGGACAACCTTGCACCCAAACCACAGCCCGACAACCAGGACCATTAACTTCTGACTTATCAACATAACCCATAATATTCAGATAGCCAGCGGGAATTTCTTTGAGTGCTGATAAGATTTCTGTTGTTGTTGTAGCCATCTTTATTAACTCCTTAAAAATACAACAGTAAGCAATTAGGTAATTCGTAATTCGTAATTAGGGTTTGCTGAAAAAGTCTTGTCGTGGAGACAGGGAACTCTTAACAGGGAACAGGGAACAGTTTCAAGAGTTGGATGGGAGCAATTTTTACTGGGAATCAAACTGAAATGCAAGGTTTTCAAGTTCCCACGCCATAAAATCTTGCACTTTTTGAAAGTCAAAATTCCTCAAACCTTTTACCTGTAAAGTTTTCCAATTTATTCAGCAAGCCCTAATTAGGAAAGACTCTTACCTGTCACCTGTCACCTGTCACCTAGTATGGGATAGCGCACAGGAATTTTAGTAGCAGTGTGAATTTTTTGTGCCATAGCACTGAGTTCTTCCGGGGTTAGCAATTTGAAATTCTCACAAGCATAGGCGCGAGATTCAGCAATATCATTACCTCTGGATTCTAACTGACTAACTAAGACGCGGGGGCGGGAAGGAATGTTAATTTGTATTTCATCAGGTTGGAGAACTTTAAGCAAATGGATATAACCTGCTTGGGTTTCCGCTGTCCAAGAAGACAAAATCATGGTTTGTATTGCCATCCTTCCCTGATATTCCTGTCTAAATTGTGTAATTCCCTGAATAATATCTGGTAAATCAATCTTCTCTAGAGGCTGATTAATTTGCCGTAGTTGATTTGACGAAACAGCATCGAGTTTGACGGCGACAATATCCGCTAGTAATAAAGCGTTACGGACGGATTTATCACCTAATAATGTGCTATTCGTTAATACTACTTTTGGTTGTTTAAAGATTTCTTTTATAGCTGCGAGAATTTCTTCTAAATTAAGTGCTAGGGTAGGTTCACCACTACCACTCACAGTCACTACATCTAACTGTATTTCCCTTTGTGCGATCGCTTGCAGTTCAGAGATAATTTGGCTAGTAGGGACAAAAATTTGCTGTTGAGTAGTTTGTTGTTGAATATTACCTAGCTGACAATATATACATTTAAAGGAACAGGTAGATATTATCCCTATAGGATCGATACCGAGCGATCGCCCAAATCGCCCAGATTTTACTGGCCCATACACTGCGGCACAGTGGGGTTTTTGGCTTGATGGTGATGCGCTCATTACTACCTCACAACTTAGCCTAGTTTGATATCTGTCGAGATCATGCAAAACACCAGATTTATTTATAATTTAGAACTAGTTTGTGAGGAAGTTGTGAGGTAAATTCCCAAAGTGAGGAAATGCTGAAAATTGTTAAGGCGATGTCTTAATCACGTAATAATTCAGGAGTCAGAATAATTATCAAATCAGGAATTAAAAGATTCGAGATTTTCACAAAAAAATCAAGCATGATCCTCAACCTTATTTATTCTGCATTCTCTATTCTGTACCCTGAATCGTTACTTAATTACTTCAAACTTTTCTACAGTTAGATATAATTCTTCATCAGCCATCTGAAAATCATAATCAATATTAATTTGGGTGGGATAGCCAAATTTAGGATGATACTTCACAGTTAAACTTGCTGCTTTTCTGTTAATTCCATCTTGGATCACATCAAAAAGCTTGGGAATAGTATCATATTGTTTGAATAGTTCTTTATCTGCCGGCTTACTAGTTGCCACATAAGTAACTGCTGTTGTGACACCATTACGCACTTCAATCACTATCGGTCCCCTAGCTTCGGCTGTACAGAAGCAACTTCTAGTTAGAGTATAGCGATAATTGGCGATTTTTTGTTTTTTCCACAAACGAAGATTAGACTTTAATATTTGTGTATTTTTTTGACTTGGTTGTGCTTGAGTTACCTGTATGGGGGTGGAGATTTTAGAAAAGACTGGTAAGTTGAAACTCAGGGAAATTAGTAATCCTGCACCAATGGCTATAGGTAAACGCATATTTATTTTGATCCTGTGTTGGTTGATGTGTTTTCTTGGTAGGGTGGGCAATGCCCAGCAGCAGTTCTTGAGTATTTGCCTGGTGTGAAGGAAATAACAGTTTAATTTTTTATTTTCCTTCTCACTAATTCCCCTTAACTGCTTTACTAAAAATACGACAATAAAACCATGTCATAAGTTCCCTAATAGGAAATAGTACATAAGTTAGCGGGTTTACCGTGACAATAATATTTCTAAAATCCCGCTTGGCTAAAAACAAAATTCCCTGTGCCACTTGGTTAGCTGACATCACACCATAGGGATTAAGTTGACTTTTGAAAGGACCCAAAATCAATTTTCTAATGACACAAACTCCATCCAACCGTTTGAGAGTAATAATATCACCTAACGCCCTTTTGCTAAGTTCATACAGAGGACTTAAAGCTGGTGAAACTTCCGCTTCTGATGTGTTTACCCAAATTTCTTTAGTAGCTTTTGCGTCTGATCCAGTAACAGTTTCTGAGAATATATCTATCAACCGCAAAGCTGAGAAAGTGTTAACTTCGTAAGAATTGTAAATAGCTGTGGATGTGCGATCGCCATAAACATTTACCCCATGATTGATAATTAAAATATCAACCTTTTCTAAATTGGCTTTTAGTGCCGCTTCATTCCCCAATTCCCAAGAAATTACTTTTAACCCGGTTTGTAAATCTATTTTATCTGGGTTAGTTGTTAAAGCAATAACTTTGGCATTATGCTTAATTAGTTCTGCGGTTAATGCTTGTCCTAAAGCCCCAGAAGCACCAGTTAAAGCAATGGTTTTACCTTTCAGAGAAAGTCCGGTTCCTAGTATTCTATCCACGAGAGGAAATACACCACTGTAATAAGCATTAACATCATCAAAATGATGTCGCCAATGATAAGTTCTATTCACGAACCAAACAGAAGGAATGGCTTCTAAAGGTCCAGGTAAATGGTTGTAATCTGTGTCTATTGTACCTTGAAAATATCGCAAAGATGCACCATATAAAAAAGTGACAGCATAAGCGACTCCCAACCATAACCCCCATTGCTGAACAACTAAAGCAATTATTGTTAATAGAACTACCAGTATAATTGACTCAACTATGTCGTGATACAACTGGGAATCTAAGTAAGCTTTTTGGGAAACTAACGTTAAATCCCGACGGTAAGCTGCATGATGCTTATTATGCCATTTTGCCAGCCAGGTGACTTGATGACACAAAGCATGGTAAATATCTCTTAATATCTCCGCAAGCAACAGGGAAGAAACGCCCCAGGTAGTGAACTGTACGCAGTTGTTTACTAACACCCAATCAATTGTTAAGCTTTGAGCCAAAATCATCATATTTCTGGTGACACATTTTTTCTTAATTCTTCTTCATAATAAATAATGATGACCCAAATTTCTGAAGATGTTAATTTTGGTGGGTAGTCTCCAATAATTTTACACTGGCGTAAAGTGCATCTATATAAGGTGTAGGTGTTTGCGTGAGTTTACCTAATTCTATCACTGCGCCAACAATCGCTTCTATTTCCGTTGGTCGTCCCGCTTCGATATCTTGTAACATTGATGTTTTATGAGCGCCAACTTTTTCTGCGCCATCAATTCGCTGTTCTAAGCTAATGCCAAAATTGATACCTAATTTTTCTGCGATCACTTGCGCTTCTAGCATCATATTTTTAGCTAGTTCACGGGTAAGAGGGTATTGGGCAATGGCTTCTAGAGTTGCACCAGTTAAGGCACTGATGGGATTAAAAGCGATATTTCCCCATAATTTTATCCATATTTCTGTTCTAATTTGATTACGTACAGGGGCTTTAAATCCAGCTTTTTTCAAAGTTTGGGATAATAATTGGATACGTTCAGTTTTAGAACCGTCAATTTCTCCCAGGGTAAATCTTTCACCTTCAATGTGCTTAATTACTCCCGGTTCGACTATTTCTGCCGCAGGATAAACCACACAACCAATTACCCGGTCAACATTAATACAGTTTTCAATAATACCATCTGGGTCAACAGATTTTATGTTTGTTCCCTCATACTCACCCCCATGTTTGCGGAAGTACCACCAAGGAACACCATTTTGGGCTGTAACTACCATTGTTTTTTCATGGTAGACATGGGGAAGAGAAGGCGCAATCGCACTCACGCTAGTAGTTTTTACGGCTAAAATTACAACATCTTGGGGAGAAACTTCTGTAATATCACTTGTAGCTAAAGCTGGAGTAGCAACCAAGTCAGAAGCATCAGCAGATATTAACCTCAGTCCATTTTTTTTGATGGCTTCTAAATGGGAACCGCGAGCAATTAAAGTTACCTCTTCACCTGCTAAACTTAACTTAGCTCCGAGATAACCACCAATAGCACCAGCACCAACAATACAGATTTTCATATATTCAATAATTTCGCCATTGTTAACCGTTGTAACTTACCCGTAGCACCACGAGGTAAAGCTTCTAAAATGTGAATTTGTTTAGGTACTTTAAAATCAGCTAACATAGTTGAGCAATGTTGCTGAAGTTCCTTTTCACTAACTTCTAATTTCAGGACAACAGCAGCATGAATTTCTTCACCTAAACTCTTATGAGGAACTGCAAAAGCTAAAGCTTCAGCAACCGCAGGATGACGTAATAAAACATCATCAACTTCCAAAGGTGAAATTTTTTCCCCACCTCGGTTAATTAATTCTTTAATTCTCCCAGTTAACCGCAGATATCCATCCGCATCTATTTTTCCCTGATCTCCAGTACGAAACCAACCATTAACAAAAGCAGTCGCGTTAGCATCGGGATTATTTTCATAACCATCAATAACGTTTGCACCTTTAACAACTACTTCCCCTAAACTACCTTGAGGTAATAAATTACCTTCCTCATCCATAATTCCCACATCTACATTAAAACCATAACCCACAGTTCCCGGTTTACGGATTTTTGGTGGTAAGGGATTTGTTGACATTAAGTGTGCTGCTTCCGTCATACTGTAAGATTCTAAAACGGGAGAATTTAAAGTATTTTCCATTTGTTCAATAATGACTGGTGCTAAAGATGCACTACTAGAACGAATGAAACGGAAGGGATTATTTTTAACAATTTCTTGATTACGAATTGCCCGTGCTAAAATTGTTTGGTGCATGGTAGGCGCTGCGGAATACCAAGTAGGTTTGTAAGTTTCTACCAGTTTCCAAAATTCCAAAGCATTAAAACCATTGGGACAAATTAAAGTTCCTCCTGATGCGAGGGTTGCTAACAAACATCCTACCAAGCCATGAATGTGGAACAGGGGCATTAAACAAAGTGTAATATCAGCAGATGTGAGGGAATAAGCCCCGATAATATTATTAGCAGAAGCGATTAAGTTACGATGACGAATAGGTACACGTTTGGGACGGCTGGTAGTACCGCTAGTATGTAAAATCATGGCTATATCATCAGCTTCGGGAGGTTCTGTATTGATGGTTTTTGCTGATGTTGGTTTAACTAATTCAAAGTTTAAAGTCCCATCATGATTAACTTGGGCATTAATTAACATCATATCGGGTGTTGCTGCTGCAATAGCAGCTTCTGGAGTTCCCGATAATGTAATTAATGCTTTAGCTTGGGTATCTTCGTAATAAAAAGCAAATTCTTCTTGCTTATATTTAGGATTTAAAGGTGCAGCAGTTCCACATAAAGCAGATGCTAAAAAGGTAATAGCCATTGGTGTACCATTAGTCATGGCTATGGCTATCCTTTCTCCCTTTTTTAAGCCAAAGCTGTGCAGTTGAGATACTAATTTAGTGATATTTTCACGTAACTGCTGATAAGTAATGACTGCACCATCAGGAGTTATTAAAGCTGAATGATTGTTTTCTTGGGTAAATAATGTAAATATGTTCATTTTATTAGTCATTAGTCATTAGTTATTAGTTATTAGTTACTTTTTTCTCTGTCACCTGTCACCTGTCACCTTTCCCCGAGATTCTAAAGCTAAAGCGATCGCAATAAATAATACGGTAAAACCTTGAATAGCATAAACTACGGTGACGGGTACTCCGGCGCTACGTTGCATGATGTTTGCACCGCTACGAAGGGAGGCAAAAAAGAGGGAAGTTAAGACTACACCCCAAATATTACCACGACTTAAAAAGGCGATCGCAATGGCATCAAATCCATAACCGGGGGAAACTTGTTCAAATAATCGATATTTTAAACCCATGACTTCACACGCACCTGCTAACCCTGCTAAACCTCCTGCTAAACTCATGATTAACATAATAGTCTGTTCTACAGAAATTTTCGCATAACGGGCGGCGATGGGGTTAAAACCAACAGTGCTAATTTGGTATCCTAAAGGCGATCGCACTAATAATACCCATAAAATCCCCGCTGTAATTAATGCTAATAAAATTCCCGCATGGGCAAGACTTCCGGGTAAAATAATTGGTAATTGGGCAGTTTTAGCAATTAGTGATGAATAAGGACTAGGTGCTGCTGGTGCTTTTAAAGGATTTTGTACCAAATAGCTAATTAAATTTATAGCAATGTAATTTAACAGTAAAGTGGTAATTACTTCATTTACCCCTTTTATGGCTTTGAGATAACCGGGAAACCAACCCCAAACCGCACCAAAAACAAACCCGATAAATAACGCCAAAGGTATGTGAATCAATGCAGGTATTCCTTGCACATATAACCCGATTAAACTACTTCCCAAAGCACCTAAATAAATTTGTCCTTCCCCACCAATATTAAATTGACCGCCACGTAATGCTACCAAAACACCTAAACTTGTAAATAATAAAGGAGTCATTTTGGTGAGGGTATTACCAAAACCAAAATAGGTAGTAAGGGATTCTTTAAATAAAGCTGTATATGCAACAATGGGATTAGCACCAGCTAACAATATTAAACCAGCACCAACTAATAAAGCCAAGGCGATCGCTATTAGGGGTGATAAAATTGGTAGTAAGAGTTTAATTCTATTAGCTATAAACATTTAACTTATCTATCTGAATAACTGATGCAAATTTGAACAACCCATCAGCCTTCTATTTTAGTTACTATTAAACTAACCCAACACTGTTGAAGAGAACATCTGCGATAACGCCTCAAAATATGGCATTAATGTGTTAGCCTGTTGAGGAGTCAAGCGGTCAAATATTTCATACCTGAGCAAATACAGCATTTGGCGAACCAATTCCCACTGCACTTGTAATGTAGGATAAAGCATTACACACAGAGGAAATAACTCTTCTTGGATAGCAGCGAGACTTCCTTCCAAAGCACATACCCATAAATATACTTGAAACATTTCCACATCGCGGATGCTAGATACTTTGACTATGGGATCACTCAAGAACCCAGACATAGAGTGATACTTTGGAAAAAGCTCAATTATCCTTTGGCGAACGTTATAAGCAATTTGGGTGCTATTTGGTAATAGGGTTTGCACTGTGGATATTACAGGGGAATCATAATCATGTGTAGCTGCTGCTTGATAAGCACGTTGCAGTGGCATATACAAGTGATCATCAATGACTTTAAAGTATGCACCAACTAATTTTTGTTCCATCGGTTTAAGCTCTTCTTTTAGCATTTCACTAGTGTAATGAAACTGCATACTCACAAAGCCAATTAGTCTAGGATCAATACTTGTGTATTTCTGTCTGATTGCTCCTATATCCGCACTAATTACCGTAGCTAATTTCTCTGGGCCTACCTGTTGAGTATAAACTTCCAAAGCCTGTTGATCAAGTAGATCAGCTTCTTGATCTAGTTTCATTACCAAGGAAAGAGGGCGTGATGATGTTTGTTGAGTGTATACATTTAAAGCTTTTTGGTAAATCCTAAAAGAATCTGCCGCAATGTCCCAAGGATTAATGATGTTAGGATCAATACCGTGCTGCTTAACTTCCTCTGATAACAGAAATTCGGTTTTACCCCACGCTTTGGCGCTGATAGACCGTAAAGACAGCATGATTTTTTGAGCAGTTTTCTCTCGTCCCCTTGGCGAAACTATCTCTGACAAACTGAGATGCTCGCCAGATTCTTGGCTGCTAGTATTAATATCGAGGCTTTTGACATACTTACTAGCCCATTGCTGTGCTAAAGATTCAACAGACTTATGAGATTCTATTTCGGACACTACTTTGAAATTATTTGCTAATTAGTTTTCAGTATATATTCAGTGATTATACAGCAAATCTAGTACCCAATTTTTTGCAATTTTTTGATTTTATTTCCTGGTTTAAGCGTTTCTAGGACAGAATTAGATATATAGGCTTTAGCTTGCATTTATAATTGTACTACCTGCCATTAATAAACCAATTTCCTCAATAGTTGCTGATTGTGCATCCAAAATATCAACAAACTCGCCTTTATATATGACAGCAATGCGATCGCTCATCGCCATTACTTCCTCTAACTCAGTGGAAATATACAAAATACCCGCCCCTCGTTCCCTCTCTCTTAACAATTTTGTATGTACTACCTCTGTCGCACCTACATCTAATCCCCTCGTAGGTTGCATAGCAATAATTAACTTTGGTTCTCCTGCTAATTCTCTTGCTAAAACTACCTTTTGTTGATTTCCTCCTGATAAATTACTTACCTTTACATCTTTACTATTCATCCGCATATCAAATGCTTCTATTGCCGCTTGAGCATTATTTTTAATAGCTTGTTTTTCTAATAAAAAATGGCGAACAAATGGTATTTTCCTGAAACTCTTTAAAATTAGATTTTCTCCAATAGTAAACTGTAATACCAACCCCATTTTCTGCCTATCTTCTGGGATATAACCAATTTTTAAACCCTGATCACTTGCTGGATTATACCCAATTTTACCTTGTTTAATATTTCGCAAACCTGCAATAGCATCTGCTAATTCTCGCTGTCCATTTCCATCTACTCCTGCAACTCCTAAAATCTCCCCTTCCCGCAGTTGAAAAGAAATATTATGAACGGCATTTATCCCCCGATCATCTGCAACTTGTAAATTTTCTACCGATAATAATAATCTTCCCAAAGATGCGGGAGATTTTTGCAAATGCAAAACAACTTCCCGCCCTACCATTAATTCAGCTAACTCCTGATTTGTAGTAGTTTTAGTATTTGTTGTTGCCACAACTTTACCCCGACGTAATACAGTTACTGTATCACACAAATTCATTACTTCGGTTAATTTGTGACTAATAAAAATAATCGTATTTCCCCGATCCGCAAGTTGACGCAAAATCGCAATTAATGTTGTTACTTCTTGAGGTGTTAGCACTGCTGTTGGTTCATCGAGAATCAACAATTTTGCTTGACGATAGAGAACTTTAAGAATTTCTACCCGTTGTTGTATTCCTACTGGTAAATCTTCAACTTTAGCATTCGGGTTAATTTCTAATTGATATGCTTGCGATAAAGCTGATATTTCTTGTTGTTTTTGCCGTAAATTTAAACGCCATGTTTTTTCAGTCCCTAAAATAATATTTTCTGTCACTGTTAATTTGGGTACAAGCATAAAATGTTGGTAAATCATGCCAATACCCAATTTAATCGCTTCTTTAGGTGAAGTAATGTTTACAGGCTTTTCTTCTAGATATATTTGCCCAGAATCTGGTTGATAAATCCCACTAATAATATTCATCAACGTTGTTTTACCTGCGCCATTTTCACCTAAAATTCCATGAATTTTACCAGCTTCAACAGATAAATTAATATTATCATTAGCAACAAATGAACCAAAGCATTTAGTAATATTTTCTAAGCGGAGATATATCATTTTGCTAGGACTTAAAAAAAATCATCCAATTATAATTTCTCATTATCTCGTTCCCATACAGAGTATGGGAATGAATTTTAGAAGGCTCTGCCTTCCGTTAAAGCAGAGGCTTTGCCTCTGTGATCACATTCCCAGTCTCAGACTGGGAACGAGATAACGATATAAACCAAACCATGTAATTAAAAATTATCAAACTTGTGTTTTCTGCACACAACGGGTATCTTTACCACCTTCTTTACATGATGCAAAGGTAATTTTTTTATCGACGATTTCCTGTTTTCTAGCCATCACTTTTTCTTTCACTGCTTCTGGAAGCATTTCCCCAAATTTACCTAGAGATAATATTTCTGGTTGTTCAAAACCAATAGTATAAATTTGTCCTTTCAACTGTTTCTTTTGGGCTAATTCTGCTAAATAAGTAATGGCTAAATCTAGTCGCTTAACCGCACTTGTTAAAACAGCTTTAGGAGCAACAGCCAACTGATCTTTTGTATTACCAAAAGCATAAACACCTTTGTCACTCGCGGTTTGCAAAACTGCGGCTGAAGCTGTATCTAGCCATTGAAAAATTACATCGTTTCCCGCAGAAATCAAAGCTAAAGTAGCTTCTTTACCCTTAGATACATCACTCCAATCACCAGTAAAAGTAGAAGTAATTTGGATATTTGGGTTAATAGATTTTGCACCTAATTCAAAGCCGCGTAATTCTTGCTGTGTGGCTTCAAATTCTTGTCCAGCAATGTAAGCTAATTTGTTAGATTTAGTGACAGAAGCACCGATAATTCCACATAAATAACTAGCTTGGAGATGATCTATTCGCAAAGCAGCAATATTATCGCCTTTGATAGAACCGTTAACAGCCACAAAGAAAGTATTAGGAAATTGGGAAGCAACTTGTTCTATCGCTGCATCAAATTGTCCACCGTGAGCAAATACTACATTATATCCTTTACGAGCAAAATCTGTTAATACTTCCGCTTGATCTGCTTGGGAGACGTTTTCCACATAAGCAATATCTGCACCTAGCTTTTGTTTTGCTAAGTTCACACCTTCATAACCAGATTGATTCCAAGCTTGATCTGTGATGATTCCAGGAAGAGCGATAGCTATTTTCAAACCTTCATTACCACTGGCCGCTGTCGGGGTTGGGTTGGGATTATTAGCGCAAGCTTTCAGCAGCAAGCTAGTACCTAATGTTCCTGAACTATACCAAAGAAATTTACGCCGATTTAACTTTAACACCATAGTTCATCCTCACATACACAACTTGAGTTATTTAAATACTTTAAAGGTCTGAGCGTTATTTTAAAAAAAATTGTCTGATTTTTTGCTAATTTTGACTAAAGGCAGATTAACAGCAAGTAAAAATGATCTAGTAATAGAAATAAGTATAAGTAGGTGGGAAGAGAAAAACCGTAGATGCGGAGCGGCTTCTCGAAGAGTAGTATGTAACCAAAAGTAAAATTGCCCAAAACTTCTTCTCTGTTCCCTGTTCCCTGTTCCCTGTTCCCTTGTCATAACGACAATTTTTAACGCCAACCTACTTAAAGTGAAATAGAAAACATGAGTAGAGTAATTCCAAAGAATTCTTACGTGTCACCCTTGCCATATCTATGATCATAGCTGGAGTCACGCACTTTGCCTTTCCTGAACCCTACGTCAAAATTGTACCTTCACAACTTCCGGCACCTTTAGAATTAGTTTATCTAAGTGGTTTTTATGAAATTCTGGGCGGGATTGGGTTATTCGTGCCACCTCTGAGTCAAGCGGCCGCTTGGGGATTAGTAGCCCTTTTTATTGCCGTGTTTCCTGCTAATATTAATATGGCAGTTAATCATATTAAAATTGAACATATACCAAACTCACCTTGGTTTCAAGCAGTAAGATTACCATTTCAAGCAGTATTAATCGCTTGGGCTTGGTGGTATACTAAACCTTCAGATAAAGAAAAACAAGCTTCGATTATTCCTAAATCACTGATTCCTGATCAATTAGATTGGGAATGATGTGTTTGCTTGGTGATAAGTAGGTGGGTGTTAAAAATTGTCGTTGTGACAAGGCGAAAAGCAAAAGGGAATAGGTTTTGGGCAATTTGACTTTTCGTTACATACTTTGGTTTTTTTGTGCCTTTCTACTTAAGTTTTCAGAGATAATGGAGATCAGCAAATAAATAGGATTGTTTATGAGTGCATCCCAAACATTAAAACAATTAAAAGCAGAATGGATCACACCTGAAAATTTTCAACGTTATGGACAGGTGATATTTGCTAGTCAAGACGGTAAATCTTTTGATCAGGAAGATGCACATTTAAATTTACAAAATGGCATTCCCCGTTTTTATATTATGCGATTGCACAACAAAGGAACCAAGTTTCATAAAATTACTCGTCATATCCAATGTACTCAATGTTTGGGTTCTTTGGAAGGTAAGGATTGGTTCATGGCAGTTTGTCCACCTAACAATGAGATTAATGAACCTGTATTAGAAGAAATTTCTGCTTTTCGCATTCCGGGGAATAGTTTTATTAAGTTAGAAGTAGGAACTTGGCACGCAGGACCATATTTTGATCATGACTTTGTTGATTTTTATAATCTAGAGTTAAGTGATACAAACGTGGTAGATCATTTCACTCATGATTTTATCAAAAGTCATCAGTTAGAGTTTGAAATGGTATAGTAGGTGACAGGGTACAGGTGACAGGGAACAGGGAATAGGGAATAGAATGTTATTTGTTTATCCTCCTGACTCCTGACTCCTGAATCATTACTTCTAAGTTCCCAACATTTGTAAATTATGCAAAGTTGAATAAAGTCCCCCTGTTTCTATCAATTGTTCATGACTTCCCTGCTCAATTAATTCCCCACGCTTCAAGACAAAAATCCGGTCTACATCGCGAATTGTTGACAAGCGGTGAGCAATTATTATTGCAGTTCGTTTTGTTAACAACTGATTTAATGCCTGTTGAATTAACGCTTCTGTCCCCACATCTAAACTAGCTGTAGCCTCATCTAATACCAAAATTTGTGGGTTACGAATAGCAGCCCGTGCAAAGGCTAAAAGTTGCTTTTGTCCACTAGAAATATTTGTTCCTCTTTCTCGTAATTGCGTATCATAACCTTGGGGTAATTGCTCAATAAAATCAGCTACATTAGTTTTTTCTGCTGCTTGTTCAATCTCTTCAAAGGTGTAACTATCACCTAAAGTAATATTACTTTTAACATCACCAGCAAACAAAAAAGCTTCTTGCAAAATTACCGCCATATAACGCCGCAATTCTGCTTGTGGTATTTCCCGAATATCTACACCATCAATGAGAATACGTCCTTGTGTGGGTTCATAAAGCCGACATAAAAGCCGGATGATCGAACTTTTACCCGCACCTGTAGGTCCAACTAATGCTATTTTTTCTCCTGGATGAATGATAAAATCTAAGTCTTTAATTACATAATCATCGTCTTTGTAGGCAAACCAAACGTGTTCAAAACGGATTTCTCCCATTTCAGGTGAGGTAGTAAAATTCTGTGCTTCTAAATCCCTAATTATCTCATCTATATAGCCGAATTGAGTATCTAAAATTGAGAACCGGGGGTTGCTTTGGTCTTTTATTTCTATCGGTTCATCTAAAATATCATTTACCCTTTCAATGGCAGTGAAACCAGCTTGAATAACAGTGAATTTTTCCGCAAAATTCCGCAGAGGATCGAATAATTGCTGGGCGTATAAAATAAATGACGCTAAAATCCCAAAGGTAAGATTTTGGTCTAATAGCAACACACCACCTACCCATAACACCCCAGCAATGGCAATCAAACTAATCCATTCTAAGGTTCCTGAAACAGCCGAATCATACCAAATTGTAGCATCAACTTCTTTGATATATTTGTTATTTGTAGCGCGAAATAATTCTGCATTGAATTTTTCCCTGCGGAACAACTGCACTATATTAATGCCAACAATGTTTTCTTGTAGTTGGGAGTTTATTTTTGATAATTCTTCTCTTGATTTGTAATTAGCAAGGCGATACTGTTGTTGAAAGTAAATAATTAACAAGGTGATGGGAAACAGAATTAATAGTAGCAAACAAGCCAGTTGCCATTGGATGGAAAACATTAAACCAATAATCACCAACATGGAAAACAAATCAGAGACAATGCCAATAGCCCCAGTAGCAAAAACATCTCCTAAGCTTTCGACATCGTTGATCAGTCTGGTAATCAGTTTACCTACAGGTGTGCGATCAAAAAAACGCACTGCTAAAGATGTGACATGATGGAATAAATCTTCACGAATGGCCGCTGTGATTTTTTGCCCAAGTTTTTGTACTAGATAACCCTGCAAACCTGTAAGTGATAATCTGACAATAATTGTCGCCAGGAATAATCCTTGGAGGATGCTTAAACCTTCCCATAAAGAGCGATTTTTGAGAAATTCGTAGGTGCTTGGTTCTTGACGAATCAGAGATATGGCCTGTCCAATTAATAAAGGTTGAACTGAGTTAGCAACAGAAATAGGTACAAGTAAGCACATTGAAAGCGCCAGTAACCGCCCACTGCGACGGGCATAAGGCACTAAACGCAAAAATAACCGCCAGTCATTGTCATTTTGGCGGGATTTTGTCTGAGATTTTTTCTTAAAGGGGTAGACGCTCATGTTATCAATTACCAGTTATCAGTTATCAGTTACCAGTTAACTGATAACTGATTATTATCGCATTGTCACGAACTCTTCAGCCGAACTAGGATGGATACCGACAGTGGCATCGAAGTTAGCTTTAGTTGCACCCATTTTAATCGCGATCGCTATTCCTTGAATAATCTCCGCTGCATTTGTTCCTACCATGTGCGCCCCCAGTACCTTATCGGTATTCTGATCAACCACCAGCTTCATCATCGTTTTTTCTTCTTTACCGGCTAAGGTATAGTACATGGGACGGAAGCGACTGCGATAAATTTTGACTGCATCACCATATTTTTCTCTCGCTTCTGCTTCAGTCAAACCAACGGTTGCTGCTTCTGGTGTGGTAAAAATGGCTGTGGGAACATTTTCATAACTCATGGTGCGAGACTTCCCACCAAATACAGTATCAGCAAAGGCTCGACCTTCATTAATAGCCACTGGAGTTAGATTAATAGTCTTGGTACAATCTCCCACAGCATAGATATTCTCTTCTTCTGTGCAACTGTATTTATCAACAACAATTGCTCCATCATGAAGCTTAACTTTGGTATTTTCCAAACCCAAGTTTTGTGTATTTGGTTTGCGTCCAAGAGCAGCTAAACTCACAGCATCTACAACAATAGTTTCCTCTGTTTCCTCATCTTTGCGAACTGTTAATTTGATTCCTTCTGCGTCTTTTTCAATGGCAATCAGTTGAACTTTATTGAGAATTTTAATCCCGTGGTTGGTCATTCCTTGCTGAATCTCATTCCGCAAATCATCATCAAAACCGCGCAAAATCATGTCACTGCGGGTTATTTGGGTAACTTCAGTTCCCAGTCCGTTCATAATGCAGGCAAATTCTGAGCCGATGTAACCTCCCCCCAAAATTACTATTCTTTGAGGCTGCTGTTTCAGGTGGAACATATCATCAGAGGTAATGGCGTGTTCAATTCCCAAAATGTTAGGCTTTGTGGGCTGTCCTCCAACTGCAATCAGCACCTTGTCTGCTGTTACTTGGCGTTCACCAACTACAATTGTATGGGCATCAACAAATTTCCCATATCCTTCCAAAACTTCAACTTTAGAATTATCAAGCATTCTTTGATAAATTCCATTCAGACGATTTACCTCATTATTGACTGTGGTAATCATCTTTTCCCAATCCAAAGAACTCTGAACAGCACTCCAACCATATCCTTCGGCATCAGAAAATAGTTCAGGAAAATGAGAAGCGTAAACCATGAGTTTTTTGGGGACACAACCACGATTTACACAAGTTCCACCCAGTCTATCAAACTCAGCAATTCCTACTTTAGCACCATATTCTGCCGCCCTTCTGGCTGTGGCAATACCACCAGAACCAGCACCAATTACAAATAAGTCAAAATCGTAGGTCATATCAATTTTAGATTTTAGATTTTGGATTTTAGATTTTGAATTTTAGAACTTTAGATATTATGTGATCTGCAATTCTCAAATATTTAAACTATCCTTTAGTATGGTAATGGAGATCAGGAGATAAATAACCCAATCACCAATCACCAATTACCAATTACCAATCACCAATTACACACTTTTAAGGTAATTTAGCATGGTGTCTGCATCTGATACTTCAAAAGGATCGGTGGGGCAATTATCATCAAAACCAGGCTCAGTAAACATTTTTTCGATTTTGCGGTCATTTACTACCATTGAGTAGCGCCAAGACCGCATTCCAAAGCCCAAGTTAGATTTATCAACTAACATCCCCATTTTACGGGTAAACTCGCCATTGCCATCGGGTAACAGAAAGACATTTTGAGCGCCTTGTTGTTTTCCCCATTGGTACATAACAAAAGCATCATTCACAGACACACAGATTACTTCATCAACTCCCAAGGCTTTGAATTCTTTGTAGAGTTCTTCATAGCGGGGTAGGTGAGAGGTAGAACAGGTAGGGGTAAAAGCTCCAGGTAATGAAAATACTACTACGCGCTTGCCAGCAAACAGTTCTTCGCTGCTGCGATCTTGCCAGCGGAAAGGGTTGGGTCCACCTATGGACTCGTCACGGACGCGGGTTTTAAAGACAACATTGGGAACGGTTTCGATTACAGCCATATTGACCTCTTGATTATTTGATGTGTGAAATTGTGTTTGTTTTCTGCCTTTCTATCTCAGAATAATTCTTATTTAGTAAAAATTCAATAGTTATAAATACTTAGTTATGATATAAATTTAAATATATGATTAATTCCTTAATATGGTAGACTATAATTAGGGTAAAAACTCTATAAATACGGCAATAATTATGCAGGAACAAGCAAACGCAATTGTTCAAACCTTAAAATCCAAGGGTTTGAGGGTGACTCCTCAGCGGTTTGCGGTCTATGCAAATTTGTTATCTCGCATAGATCACCCGACAGTTGAGCAAATCCTGACTGATTTAAATAAAGATTTTCCTGTTTCATCTCAGGCCACCATCTACAGTTCTCTGCAAGCACTCAGAGAAGCAGGATTGGTACGAGAGGTGCTATTACAAGAGGGGGTATGTCGTTATGATGCCAATGTTCAACCCCATCATCACTTTTGCTGTCAGTGTTGTGGTGCTATTGAAGATATAGCTTGGGATACATTCAAGTTTATCGAGCTTAAAAGTCTACGTTCCGGTTTGCGTGGAGAAACATACCAGGTGACTGTTCAGGGAATGTGCGATGCTTGCGACGAGCGTAGTGATCGCTGTCATTAGTCATTAGTCATTAGTCATTAGTCATTAGTCAGTTGTTATTCTCCCCCTGCTCCCTGCTAGAAAGCTCCCTTTCCTCTCCCAGTCCCCATTCCCCAGTCACTATTTTAATTTTGTGATTTACATCACAAATTTACTAATACTGCCATCACGAAAACAATTGATGATTCTCACAAGCAATAGATTATGTCAATCACTCAAAGGGTATAGATTTTGGGGGATATTAAGTTTATGAAGTTCAAGGACAACCTCCATGCTTGACATCCAAATTCTTCCTGGTGCTGTTTCGGAAATCATCGCTGCTTCTGCTGATAGTGGAGTTTTGACTTTAGCAGATCGCTACGGACTAATGGCAGCTATTTTAGATGAGTTCTTAGATGAGGAAGAAGAAGAAGCACTCAACAGACTGTTGCGGCGAGTTGTCAGAGGTCGTATTCAGGTGGTAGACCAAATTTCTAGCGATCGCTAATCCTGTAATTATCTTCTGCTATTGTTGCGCTTCACAATAAAATAAAATCAATAGTTACTAAAAATATAGTCAAATATTTCTAGCTTGGTAAGGCCTACACCTTACAGGGCTAACTACAAGCCTCTCTACTGAGTTTCTATCAAAGATAGAC